>DAOUKN010000270.1:0-18277 GCA_034421255.1 Chloroflexota bacterium
GAGGCCGGCGAGATCCGGCTGCACGCCAAGGACACGGTCGAACCCTCGCCGATGGCGCACGAAATCGTGAGCGGCAAGCCCTATACCTATCTCGATGACGCGCCCATCGAGGAACGGCGCACGCGAGCGGTGAGCCTGCGCCGGGCGCTGCCCGAAAGCGCGCGGGACCTGGGCCAGTTGGACGCCGACGCCATCGCACGGGTCGCCGAGGAAGCCTGGCCCGATCCCCGCAATGCGGAGGAGGTGCACGACGCCCTGCTCGGCCTGGTGGCGGTTGCCGAACCGGTCGTCGGCGATTGGATCGATTGGCTGCACGAGCTGCGCGCGTCCGGCCGCGCGCTCGCGCTCACCGCCGCCGATACCGTCCTGTGGGCGGCGGCGGAGCACCTGCCGGCCCTGCGGCTGCTGTACCCCGAGGCCGAAATCCCGGACCTGCGGCTGCCTCCAGGCGCCGAGCTTGCGATTGACGACCGCGAAGCGGCCCGACGGCTCCTGCTCCGGGGCCATTCCGAGGTCATGGGTCCGTTCACGACGGACGAGCTCGCCGGACGCATGGGCCTGCCGGCCGAGGACGCGGCGCGCGGGCTGGTGCAGCTCGAGGCGGGCGGCTTCGTGCTGCGCGGACACTTCACGCCGGGCCTGGGCGACGAGGAGTTCTGCGACCGACGTCTGCTGGCCCGCATGCACCGCGCCACGCTCGATCGGTTGCGGCGCGCCATCGACCCCGTCTCGGCGCAGGACTACATGCGCTTTCTCGTCGAATGGCAGGGGCTTGGGCCAACCGGTCGGTTCGAGGGCCGCGAGGGTCTGCGCACCGCCATACAGCGGCTCCAGGGATTCGAAGCGCCCGTGGCCGCGTGGGAGAGCGTGCTGCTGCCGAGCCGCGTGCGGGACTTCCAGCCCAGCTGGCTCGACGAGCTGTGTCTGAGCGGCGAGGTGGCCTGGGGCCGCCTGTCGCAGCCGCGCCCCAACGCCGACGGCGACGCGCCAATCACCGGCTACACGCTGGCCGCCACGCGCGCGACGCCCATCACTCTGGTTCCGCGTCGAGACTTGCCGCTGCTGCTTGCGTCCGCGCGGGGCGCGGACGTGGGAGCGACCTCGCCCCCAACGGTGGGCGCCGGGGGCGAGATCCATCGGCTGCTCGAAGCCCGCGGCGCGCTGTTCTTCGACGAAATCGCCGCGGCCCTCCGGCGTTTGCCGACCGATGTTGAAGAGGGGTTGCGGGCCCTCATCGGAGGCGGCTGGGTCGCTTCCGACGGCTTCCACGGCGTGCGCGCGCTGGCCGGTCGACGCCGCCGCGGCGGCTGGCGGCGTCGCGGCGGTCGACACGGCTTGGGCGCATCGACCTCACCGCCCGGCCGATGGTCGCTGCTGGCAGCCGCTCCGACCTCCGAAGCCATGGCCGACGACCTGGCCGAGCGCGTGGCGCACGTGATGCTGGGGCGCTACGGCGTGGTCTTCCGCGATCTGCGCCGGCGCGAGCCGTTCACGCTGCCCTGGCGCGATGTGCTCCGCGCCCTCCGCCGGCTCGAAGCCAGGGGCGCCGTCCGCGGCGGAAGGTTCGTGACGGGATTCGTTGGCGAGCAATACGCACTTCCCGAGGCCGTGACGGCCCTGCGCCGCCACCGATCCGAGGGGCCAAGTGGCCGGCGGGTCCGGATCAGCGCCGTGGACCCGCTGAACTTGACCGGCATCGTGACGCCCGGGGAGCGCCTGCCAGCCTATCCGGGACGCTCAATCGAGCTGATCGACGGCCTGCCTTCCGTGGAACACGACGCCGTCGCTCGCTGACAATCCCGCGGCAGCGCCGCACAATCCACCCAAGGGGCCGATGCGTACTGTTTCAGGGAGACGGCGTGCGCATCCGCTCAGCGTCGGCCGCGCGTCACTGCCGTACAGCGGAGATCGAGCATGACGGATCGAATGCGTTGGCTGAGTCTGGCGGGCGCCCTCGCCGCCATTGTGGCGATCATCGCCGTCATCCTGGTCGTGGTGCAGCCGCCGCAGACAGTCAGCGTGTCGCCCGCGCCGGACGAACCGACCACACCCGAAGCCGCGCCGACCGTGGCGCAGGCCGCACCAGCCACGCCCGAGCCCGCGCCAACCACTCCGCAGGTCGCCGCCCCCGCGCCGGTGACGGCGCCGCCCACGCCCCAGGCCGCGGCAACGCCCGAGCCGACCGGACCGCTGGCGCCCGAGTTCGTGCGCGTCACCCAGTGGCTCAACGGCCCGGCATTGAGCCTGGCCGACCTGCGCGGCCGGGTGGTGCTGATCGATGTGTGGACCTTCGGCTGCTACAACTGCCGCAACACCCTGCCCTACCTCCGCGACTGGCACGCCAAGTACGCCTCCGAGGGTCTGCAGATCGTTGGCGTGCACACGCCCGAGTTCGAATTCGAGCAGGTCGAAGCCAACGTTCGCGAGGCCATGGTCCGGCTGAACGTGACCTGGCCGGTGGCAATGGACAACGACTGGGGCACCTGGCGCGCGTACAACAACCGCTACTGGCCGCGTAAGTACCTGGTGGATCAGCAGGGCCGGATCCGGTACGACGTGATCGGTGAAGGGTCGTACGCGGAGATGGAGCACCGCATCCGCGAGCTGCTCACCGCGGCGGGGCCTCGCTCGACCACATCCCGCTGGGCGGCGTGGACGAGGGCGCCGCGCCGGCGCAGACAGCGCTGTTTACCGGTGACTCCTGGGATGAGGGTCGGTTTCTGGCCGTGGAGGGCACGGGAGAAGCGACGCGGCTCGGGCTGCGCGGCGGCTGGACCGTGGCGTCCGACCGCGTGCAACCGGACCCGGATGGAGGTTCGACCGCCTGGGACGCGACGGTCGTCGTCACGTCGGGCATGGCGAACCTTTCCGCGGCGGCGACCTCCGAAACGCCGGTGCTCCTGAAGGTGACGCTGGACGGCATGCCCGTTCCGGAAGCGCTCCGCGGCGCGCACGTCGTTGCCGCGGAGGACGGCGCGACCTATGTGTCGATCGACGCGTTCGGCACCTACGGGCTGCTGCGCAACGGCGACGGCGCACCGCGTGAGCTGCGACTGCACACCGCCGACGCCGGCCTGACGCTCTACACCTTTGTCTTCGGGGCGTAGCGCCTCCCGCCGTGGACCAATCGGTCAACCTGGCGGTGGCGTTTGGGGCGGGAGTGGCCTCGTTCATCGCGCCGTGCACGCTCGCGCTGGTGCCGGCCTACGTGCTCTATCTCGGCGGCCTCACCTTGAGCGACGACGATGCGGCGGGTACTCGCGCGACCCGCGGCGCGACGTTGCGAAGCGTCCTGGCCTTCACCCTTGGCTTCACGTCGGTATTCGTGATTCTCGGGGCTTCGCTCGGAGCGCTCTCGCAGACGCTGGCCGATCATTCGGTGTGGCTGAACCGGGTGGGCGGCACGCTGATCATCCTGCTGGGGCTGATGGCCCTGGGGTTGCTGCGGGTTCCGCTGGCGCAGCGCGGCTTCGCGTTCCGCCCGCACCTATCCGGCCAGTTGCACGTGGTGGGCGCGTTCTTGATCGGCGGCACGTTCGCGGTCAGCTGGGTTCCCTGCGTGGGACCGATCCTCGGGGCGATCCTGGTTTTGGCGGCCACCACGGCATCCGTGGGCGAAGGCGCGCTGCTGCTGCTGGCCTACTCGCTGGGCATGATGCTGCCGTTCGCGGCCGCCGGCGCATTCTCCGGATGGACGCGGGCGCTGCTGCAGCGCCACGGCCACGCGCTCAACTACGCCACACACGCCGGGGGCATTCTGCTGATCGCGCTGGGAATCGTGGTTTTCACCAATCTCATGCCCGTTATCGCCAGATATATTCCAATTGGCGTATGACGAGCACGGCGAACGGAATAGAATGGAGCAGGGTCACGGATTGCGCCGAGGCGCGACGGGCGCCGCTGGCGCAGGGCCTGGACCCTAGGACGGAGCGAGGAACATGAACGACACGCCAGACAGCCAGGCGGCGGCGCGGCTTGCGGCCGCCGTGGGGCAGATTCTTCCCGTCGATGGTGAGCGCTCGCTGACGGGAATCGCCGCCAAGCATGACCTCGACATCGCGCCCGCAGACGACGTGGAGACACTCGCCGGCCAATTGATTGTCGCGGCCGGCGAAGCCGACCGGCTCGATGACGTCGTGCAGGACCTGGTCACCGAGAGCGTCTTGTACCGGCGGGACGCGCGCGAGCCCGTCGACTCCGCCGAATACGGCGAGCTGTCGGCGGCGGCGCAGGCGCTTGGGGTCACGGTGCCGCCGTTGGCGGAGATCGACGGCGCAACCGCGGACGTCGACGGCGCCGAGCGGCGCACCCGGCTGCTCGACGCCATGTTTGCCCTCTACTCGGACATGATGAGCGGTCCCGAGGAAGAGCGCCCGCTGAAGCTGGCAAATGTCCTCGGCGGGCTGCTGCGAGCCAACGACATCGACATCCTGCGACTCCCGCAAGCCCGCACCCACGACGTTCGCGGCGTCGTGCGCATGGGCGGCATCGAGCACCTCCTCACGGCAGTGTGGGAAGTCGGTGACGACCCGCTGGCGGTGGACACGTCGGAGGAATCCATCCAAGCGCAGGACCGGCGCACGCTGATCGTGTCGCTCCAGGGATTTCCGCGCGAAATGCGGCTGCATCCGGAACGTGACCGCCGCAAGATTCTGCTGGACGGCCGCGATCTGACCCTGCTGCTCGAAGGCCGCTGGACCGTGCCGCACGCCGTGCGCTGGAAGGCCCGCGAGCAGCGCGAGACGGGAGTGTTCGCGCGCCTGCCGATGGCGCCTCCCGAGAACGACCCAACCGCGCTCGCCTTTTCATCGGACACCGCCGAGATCGTCGAGGTTGAAGCCGATCAGAAGACTCTGGCGGCCAACGTCGCCGAATTCGACCAGACCATCACGGAGGAAATCGAGGCATCGGAAGCCGAGGCGAAGCGCCTCCGCGTCGTCGGGTTCATTCTTGCCGGAATTGCCGTGGCAGTGGTCGCGGGACTGTTCATCAATTCCAAGATTCAAGAGTCGATCGCGGCCGGGAATCTCGACGCAGCCAGCGTCACGGCCATGCGCGCCGCCCAAGCGCAGGAAGACGCCCTGGAACGGCTCGAGATCACCGGCCTGAACCGATACTTCTCCGACGACGTCATTGCCAGCATTCGGCAGCAAATCGAGAGTTTGCGCGCGAACAACGTCTACATCACCGCCCGCATCGACCGCGAAGTCTTGCGCGAAAACTCGGGCGTGCAAGACGAACTGGCGTTCATCGCCTTTCGCGAGACGGGGGAAACCGAGCTGCGCGGCCAGGGCGACGGGCGCATCATCAGCAGTGATCCGGCGTACCGCGCCGTTCTCGGCTTCATCATGTCGCGAAGCGAGGCCGGCCAATGGATGGTCACCGACCGGCGGGTGTTTGACAGCAGCTAACGCCGCGGTGGGCTGAGCCGGCCCGCGGCGTCGTTAGGTATTCTGGCGCGCGGTTTGGGGCCGCCATGGCGACGTAGCCAAGTGGTAAGGCGGGGGTCTGCAAAACCCCTATTCCTCGGTTCGATTCCGAGCGTCGCCTCCAACAAGGCGTGAGTTCTGTTCGTGGCGAGCGTGTCATTCCGTTCGTGGTGAGCTTGTCGAACCACGCCCCGAACAGGGACTCAGCGAAGCCTCGTCGACAATCTCGGGGCGAACGGACCCGCAGCCGCCCGTCCCACCCGCCAGCCGCCGACCCGTCCGCTCAGCCGTGCGCAGCGCGGCGCACGCGCTCCCACACCTGCTCGACGACCTCGCGCCCGGGATTCCCGGCAGGCACCTCTAGGAACTCGTCCCGCCCGGCGCGGGCGTGCAGCCACGCGATGACGATGTTGCGATGGTCGTCCGACACGGACTCATCGGACTGACCGGGCTTCAGCAGGTCCTGCAACGCGCGGCGAACTCCACCGCGGCGCGGGCGCGTGAGCACGACGTGCCGCGCGATCCGGCCATCGTCGATGAGTGCAATCTCGGCATCGCCGGGTCGCCGTCCGCTGTCCACGACGATTACACGCTCGCCCCCAAGCCCACCAGGGCGCGGCCGGCGCTCGCTGCGGGAACGTCGCAGGCGCCGCACGATCGACTCCCGCTCCTCGGCGGGAGCGTCGGCATCGGTGACAACGGCAATCGCCGCCTCGCGGCCACCACTCAGATAGGCCAGCGCCGCGGCACGCCGCCAGGGTTCGACGGAGCACGCGCCGCGAGCCGGCAAGTCCAGGAGCCGTCGCGCGGCCTGCGCGGCAAGCCGCGCGTCCCGGGCCGTCGGGAACGGCCCCACGTAGTCGCCGGACTCGCCGCGCATCGTCGATGCGGTGTTGACGACCGCCGCCTCGGGCGGACCGACGTGCACCAGCAGCCGCGAGGCGCGGCGCTGGCGCTGCACGTTGTAGACCGGCGCCAATTCCCCGATGAGCTCCGCCTCGCGCAGCATGGCGCGCAGCTCCGATCCCGTGACCTCCCAGTCAATGTGATCGATTCGCGGCAGCATGTCGGCCCGCTGCCGGACAAAGCTGTGCGACGTGGTGAAATGCGCCCGAACGCGGCGCTGGAGCGAGACGGTCTTGCCGACGTAGAGCGCTCGACCGGCCTGGTCGCGAAACACATACGTTCCGGGGGACGGCGGCAGATTGCGCGAGGCCCAGCGGGCCAGCTCCTTGGCCCGCTGCGGCATCGGTCCCTCGGGTCCGCCCTCGGCGCCGAGCGCGCGCAGCGCCTCGACGGTAGTGACGCCTTTGGCGCTCGCCCGGTCCACCAGCGCGGCGAACAGGCGCTGCGTGGCGCGGGCGTCCGGCAGCGCCCGGTGGCGGGGCGACTCCTGTTCGCCAAGCAGCTCCAAGGCGTCCGCCAGGCCGGAGACTTCGGCCTCCGGCATCAGCACTTGCATCAGCTCCATGGTGTCGAGACCGTCGCCCGGAAAGAGCGGGCGCTGGGCCCACACGGCCTCGCGGTTGAGATAGCCGAGGTCGGTGGGCAGGTTGTGCGCGACCAGCACCGCGCCCGATAGGAAGTCACGGAAATCGTCGAGCACGCGCTCGATCGGCGGCGCGTCGATCAGCATGTCGTCGGTGACGCCGGTGTAGCGCGTGATGAACCTGGAAACGCGACCGGGAATGCGGACCAGGGTCTCGAACGTTCCGACGACCGTTCCGCCTCGCACGCGTTCGGCGCCCACTTCGAGAACGCGGTGCCGCCCCCCGCGTCCGCCGTTCGTCTCAATGTCGAAGATCACGAACTCGGCGTCGCTGAGCTCTTCGGCGCGGTGCCCCCACGCGGCCAGCTCCCACTGCCCCGCCGGCCCCTGCCGGAGACGGTCGTCCTCCAGCAAGAGCGGCTCGAGCGCCCGAGTCGCGATGGCGGCGGCCTTGGACTCGACGTGGAGCACTGCCCGCGCCAGGTGTTGCAGCGACAGCGGTCGATCGGCTTCGGTGAGCTCGCCGATGGCGGCCTCGACGAGCGCGCTGCGGCGCGGACGGGCCGGTCCGTCCTCCGAGCTCACGCGGCGTCGATGCGGCGCGTCATTCCTTGCGGCCGCCGAGCAACACCGACCCGACCATGTTGATCACGCCGACGATGATCGAACCGATCACCGCGCCGACCACGGTGCGAATCTCGATGGCCTCCACCGCCTGCGCCGCCAGCCAAAAGACCCCCGCGCTGACCAGCACGTGCGACAGCCCGAGCGTGAGGACGCCCAGCACGCAGGTGACCGGCTTGAGCAGCACATCCACCACCGGGCGCACGTAGGCGTTGACCAGCGCGAGCACGGCGGCAAAGGCCGTGATCGTGGTCCAGAAGTCGCGCGTGCCCTCGGGCGGAAACGCGATGCCGTCGGGCACGAAGGCCGCCACGGCCAGCGCCGCGAAGAAGCACGTGACGAAGCGCGCGAGGAGATAGCGCAGCTCGCGGGTCATGCACAACCCGTCGCAACACCGGCGGCGGCGGCCGCATGGCTACGCGGAGTCGCCGGAGCGAACCTCCACACCCGCAAGCTCCTCGAGCGGCTTGATCAGCGCCGCCGCATCCAGGTCGCCCAGGCCCTTGTGGCGCACCTCCTGATAGAGCTGGTCGGCCAGCGTCGTCGCCAACAGGCGCACGTTGCTGCTCCGTCCCAACTCCAGCGCGAGGCCCAGGTCCTTGAGCAGCAGCTCGACGCCGAATCGAGCCTCGAAGTCTCCCGGAAACACGAGATTCGGCATGTCCACTTCCATGCAGCGGCTGGCGGCGTAGGCCCCCATCAGCGTGTCAAAGAGCTGCTGCGGGTTGATGCCGTTCTTGACCGCCAGCACGTAGGCCTCGGCGTTGGCGGCGCGAACCCCGGCGATGATCATCTGGTTGGCCAGCTTGGCCACGCAGCCCGCGCCCACCGGGCCGAAGTGCTGCACGTTGCCGCCCACGATATCGAGCAGCTCCTGGCCGGCCTGGTAGTCCTCGGCGGTGCCGCCGACGAATACGGCGAGCGTGCCCGCCGTCGCTCCGGCCGGGCCGCCGCTTACGGGAGCATCCAGGTAGCCGACGCCCTTGCCCGCGGCCTCGGCGGCGCAATGCTGCGCGGTGTTGGGCCCGTTGGTGCCAAAGTCGATCCAGAGCTGGCCGTCACGGGCCGTCTCGAGGGCGCCGTTCTCGCCCAGCAGGATCGCCAGGGAATCCTGCGGCAGCGGCACATTGAGGCACACCACGTCCGCCTGTGCGGCGACCTCCGCCGGCGTGTCGGCGGCGGTGCCGCCGTCGGCGACGAAGTCGTCCACCTTGCCGCGGCTGCGGTTGTGCACGATCAGGTCATGCCCGGCCGCCCGCAGGTTCGTCGCCATGGGCAGGCCCATCTTGCCGAGGCCGATATATCCAATTCGCATGCGCGGCTAGCTCCTTAAGTCACTCACTCAGATCGGCGGCGCGCCGCAGCCCTGATCCCGCCCGCAGGTGTGATCGGTCCGCGTCCACGCTGCCGCTGGGGCATTCCCAGCCTCCCGCAAACCATACCAACGGACTCAGACGCGCGCCCACGCCGCGGCAAAGGTGCGCTTGGCGTTGCCGATGATTTCGGCCGTCGTCTGGTACGGCGCGGGCTTCATCTCAAAGCTGACCAGCGGCATGGGCGTCGGCAGATCCTTGTCGAAATAGCCGATCTCGAACAGCGCGCGCAGGAACGCGGTCAACTCGGGCACGTCGTTCACTCCGCCCGGTTCACCGAACACCGGATGCTGGTCGCCCCATTGCGGGTGGGAGCGGTCGCTGATGAGGCAATTGCCGATGTGGGCCTGGATGATGTGATCGGCCGCCTGCCGCACGGAGGTGGGCGGGTCCTCACCGAGCAGCGGCAGATGGCTGAGGTCCAGGCAGAGCCCAAAGTTGGGCGTCTCGGCGCGCACCATCTCGCTCACGCGGATGCAGAGATCGATGGGACCCAGCAGCGAGCACTTTTCGATTTCGCGGTCGAACTGCTCCAGCGCGATCCATATGCCCAGACCGGCGGCGTGGTGGCAGATCTGCTTGAGCGAGTCGGCCAGGCGGTTCAGCGCCGGATTAACGTCGTCGTCGGTCGCGGGCGCCGAGTTGGGGCCGTCGAGCACGCCCACCAGCGTGGCGTCCAGCTCGTGCGCCTCATCGACGCCGCGCAGCATCGCCTCGATAGCCCGCTCCCGCACATCGGGATCGGCGGACGAGAGATCGAGCTGCTCCAGCAGCAGCGCGGGATGCGCCCCGTAACCCAGCGCCAGACGGGCCGTGCGCCCGCGGCGGGCCAGCTCCGCGCGCGTCGCGTCGTCATTGACGTGCGTGACCTCCAGGGCGTGGAAAAAGCCGTCGGTGGCCAGCGCCTCGACCGATTCGAGAATCGGCCCGTCGCCGCCCTGCACCTCCGGGTGCAGCATGAAATGCACGATGCCCACGTGCATAAAGGCCTCGGGTGGTCGGTCCATCGCACGGTCCTCCGTCACTCGGCATTGCGCGCATCTTGGCCCGACAGGATGCGCCTGTCGAGGTTCCGGGCGGTGGCGCTAGTCGGACTCGGCGGGCGTCCGCTCCACGACCACGTTATCGGGCTCGTACTCCCGGGCCACTTGCGCCACCAGCTCGGGGCTGGCGCTCACGGCCTTGGGCCAGCGCAGGCGCGTCACGTCGCCGTCGGGCGCCTCGACGTGGAGGTCGAGCGGAACCTTGCCGGGATGGGCGGCGGCTGCCTCGTCCAGCCGGCGCAGCAGGTCAATGTCATGCCCCAGGTCCGGGCTGCGGCGCAGCACCACCACGACGCGCCGCGGTGCACCGCCGTTCGTCGCGCCGTTCGCTTCGCCGGATTCCGCGCGCGCATCGTCGCCATTCGCCGAGCCGTCCGGCGCGTCGTCACTGCTCGGCGGCGTGTATTCACTGCCCGCGGCCTGCACCTCCAGGCTGCCGGCGACCGGTGTCGACTCGGCCGGAGCGTCGGCATCCTCCGCCGGGGCGGCCGCCTCGGCGTAAATCGCGTCGCCGTTGACCGCGGGTGCGACGTCGACCACCGGATCGTCGCCGATGTCCGAAGCACCTGGCATGACCGCGGCCGCGACGTCGGCCTCGGGGGCTTGACCGATTCGGTCGTCGGCTACTGACTCGCTCACGGGCGTCGCCGCATCCGCCGAATCCTCTGCCGTGGGTTGCGGCGGATACAGGTTCTCTGCGACGAGTTGCAGCGATCCTCGCCGGTCTTCGAGCCTGCCCTTGGCCACGATCACGCGGTCGATCTCCAGACGGTCGCCAATCTGCGCCCACATCCGCGGGAACACGACGACCTCGATCGTCCCCGGCGCATCCTCCAGGGTGACGATGGCCATGGTGTCGCCCTTTTGCGTTATGAGCTGCCGCACGTCCGCCACCAGTCCTCCAACGGTGAGGTTCTGGCCGATGTGCGATGCGTCCAGGTCGAAAATCTGCGTGTCGACGCTCGCGCGCAGCGCCTCGCGCACGCCCGGATTCGACAGCGGACTGGGCGAGACGTGCAGCCCGAGCAGGTCCTTCTCCCAGCGCCGCCGATCGGCATTGTCGACCGGTTCGACGTCCGGCAATGCGTCGTCGCTGCTCTCGCTGGCGGGCAGCCCGGCCATCTCAAACATGGTGGTCTGTCCCGACGCGCGGTCATTGAGGGCCTGTTGACCGCGCTTGAACGCGGTTTCCAGCCCTGCAAGCAGCGCGTTCCGCTCGCCCAGAGCGTCGAGGGCGCCCACCTTGATCAGCGGTTCGATGGTGCGGCGCGTCACAACCCGACCGTCGACCCTGGCGCACAGGTCGGCCAGCGACTCGAACGGACCACCGTCCTCGCGGGCGTCGAGGATCGCGACGACCGCCTGCTCCCCGACGCTCTTCACGGTCCCGAGGCCAAAAACGATCTGTCGCCCGCGATTCACGAAGGAGGCGCCGCTCCGGTTGACGTCGGGCGCCAGCACGTCCAGCTCAAGCGCTTCGGCCTCGGACTTGGCCCGCGCCACCTTGGCCAGATCGCCGCTGTCGGTGTCCAGCAATGCGGTGAGGAACTGCACCGGATAGACCGCCTTCAGCCAGGCCGTCCAGTAGGCGATCACGGCATAGGACACCGCGTGCGCCTTGTTGAAGCCGTAGCCGGCGAACGGCTCGATCAATCCGAACACGTCCTCGGCGACGGCCGGCGTCAGCCCGTTGGCCGTCGCCCGTTCGATGAACTCCGTGCGCTCCTTCTCGAGCGCCGCGCGAATCTTCTTGCCCACGGCCTTTCGGAAGCGATCGGCTTCGTCCCAGTCGTAGCCCGCCAGCTCGCGCACGACGCGCAGCACCTGGTCGGCGTAGACGAGCACCCCGTGCGTCTCGCGCAGGATCGGCTCGAGCTTGGGATGGGGATAAACCGGCTGCTCACGTCCGTGCATCGTGTCGATGTAGCGGTCGATGTGCTGCATCGGGCCGGGACGGTAGAGGGCGATGATCGCCGCCAGGTCGTCGATCGTCGTGGGTTGCAGGCGGCGCAGGGTTGAGGTCATGCCGCTGCTTTCGAGCTGGAACATGCCGACCGTGCGCCCGGACCGCAGCATGGCGAAGGCGCGGTCGTCGTCCAGCGGAATTTCCTGTGGCGCGATCTCCTCGCCGGTGTCCTCTCGGACCAACTCCAGCGCGTGCGTGATCGTCCGAAAGTTGGACAGCCCCAGGATGTCGAGCTTCAGGATGCCGATACGATCGATGGTCTGTCCCGTGAACTGCGCCACCGGCTGACCGTCGGCCGAGCGCATCAACGGCACGTGCTCGATCAGCGGCTCGCGCGTCACCACCAGTCCGGCGGCATGCGTCGAGGCGTGTCGGGACACTCCCTCCACCTCGCGCGCCCGGTCGAGCAACCGCCGAATCTCGTCGTTGCCGTGGTAAAGCTGCTGCAGCTCCGTCACGGTTTCCAGCGACCGCTCGATGGTGAAGGGATTCACCGGATTCACCGGGATCAGCTTGGCCACACGGTCCACGTCGGGCAGCGGCAGGTCCATCACCCGGCCGACGTCGCGCACGGCCGCCCGCGCCGCCAGGGTGCCGAAGGTCGCGATCTGCGCCACGTGGTCCGACCCATAGGTGTCGGAGATGTAGTTGATGACCTCGTCCCGCCGGTCGCTGGGGAAGTCGAGGTCCACGTCGGGCATGGACCCCTTGCGCCCGACGGTGAGGAAGCGCTCGAACATGATGTCGTGCTTGATCGGGTCGATGTCCGACATGCCCATCGCAAAGGCGACCAAGCTGCCGTTGACGGAGCCGCGCGGGGCCGTGAGCATGCCGCCGTCGCGGGCGAAGCGCACGATGTCGCCGACGAGCACGAGGTACGACGCAAACTCGGTCTGCTCGATCACGTCTAGCTCGTAGGCCAGCCGCTCGGCATAGACCGGCGACGGGTCGGCGGCCAGCCGCGTCCGAAGGCCGCGCTGCGCCTGGTCGCGCAGATAGTCGATCGCGCTGCTGCCGCCGGGCAGCGCGATCTCCGGCATCGCAATGCGCCCGAACGGCAGGTCGATATCACAGCGGTCCGCGATCGTGACCGTGTTGGCCAGGGCGTCCGGAACGTCGGTGAACAGTCCTGCCATTTCCTCTGGCGGGCGCAGGTGGTAGTCGCCCTCCATCCGCATACGCGAGTCGTCCGACAACGTGCGTCCGGTCTGAATGCATAGCAGCGTGTCGTGGGCGTCGCGGTCCTCGCGCCGCACGTAGTGCACGTCATTCGTCGCCACCAGCGGCAGCCCCAGCCCATCGGCCAGCTCCATCAGCCGCTGGTAGTTCGCCTCCAGCTCCGGTTGCGAGCGCTGGACTTCGATGTAGTAGTTGCCCTCGCCGTACACCTCGGCATGCCAGCGCGCCACGGACTCGGCGTGGGCCATGTCGCCCGCCTCGATGGCGCGCATCAGCTCACCCGAGGGGCATCCGCTCAGGCAGATCAGCCCCTCGCTGTGCTCGCGCAGCAGCTCGCGATCTACCCGCGGGCGGTAGTAGAAACCCTCCAGATGGGCGCGCGAGGTGAGCTTGACGAGACTGCGATAGCCCTCCTGGTTGCGCGCCAGCAGCGTGAGGTGAAAGGCTCGCCGGTCGAGGGTCGCGTCGCGGTCGGTGCGCGACCTCGGCGCGACGTAGACCTCGCAGCCGATGATCGGTCGCACGCCCGCGTCCTTGGCCGCCAGGTAGAAGTCCGCCGCGCCGTACATGACCCCGTGGTCGGTGAGCGCGAGGGCATCCATCTCGAGCTCGCGGGTGCGGTCGAGGATGTCGGGGATGCGGCAAAAGCCGTCAAGCAGGCTGAACTCACTGTGAACATGCAAATGGGCGAATTCAGCCACGCCGCGCCTCCCCGGTCAGCCGGCGGCATTGTAGGCACCGAACATATTGCGGACAAACGGGCAGGGATTCCGACGGGATCGTCGGGGCACCCTCCGCGCGCCTGCGCCCGTAGAATGGCGGCGCCGTTCATCCCAGGGGTCGCTGCGTGCTGCGTGTGCCTCGCATGGCCCCGTTCGGCTGGCTCGCGGCCGCCAACTTCGCCTTCGGTCTCGCGTTCGGCATCTACCAGACGATCTTCTTCAACTTCATCGGCCAGGACCTTGGGATCAGTCCCCACCAGCTCGGCCTACTGGAAACGGTCCGCGAGATTCCGGGCCTGTTGACGGTCGGCATCGCGGCGCTGGTGATGACCGTGGCCGAGCCGGTGGTCGGGGCCGCGGCGCTGCTGCTGTTGGGCGTGGGGTACGTCAACTATTTCTACATCGACGGCATTCCCAGCCTGATCCTCTTCTCACTCGTGTCCAGCGTGGGCTTTCACATGTGGATGCCGATATCCAGCACGCTGGCTCTGCGGCTGAGCCGCGTGACCGAGCAGGGCAGCCGGATGGGCCGGCTCCGCGCCGTGGCGGCGGTGGCCAACCTCGCCGGCATTGGGCTCGTGGCGCTGGTCGCCGGGGTCAGCGGGCTGCGGCCGCTGTTCGTCGTGGCCGGAATGATAGCGATTGCGGGAGTGCTGCTGGTCCTCCGGGTGCAGGGAGTGCCGCGCACCCGGCGCCCGCCGCGAATCCTGGTTCGGCGAGCCTATTGGCTCTACTACGCGCTGACCTTTCTCGACGGCGCCCGCCGCCACATATTCATGACCTTCGCCCTGTTCCTGCTGGTGCGGGACTACGGATCGCCGGTGCAGACGATCGCGATCCTGAGCTTCATCAACGGTGTCGTCAGCATCGCGGCCGTGTACCAATTCGGCCGCCTGATCGACCGGTTCGGCGAGCGGCGGATCCTCATGGTCGCCTACGGCGCGCTGGCCCTGGTCTTCATCGGCTACGCAGCCATCCCCGTGCTCGGCGTGCTCTTCGTGCTGTACGTGCTCGACAACCTGTTCTTCAGCGCCGACACGGGCGTGACGACGTATCTCGGCAAGATTGTGGTCGACCCCGCCGACATCAGGCCAAGTCTGGTCACGGGCATGACGGTCAACCACATCGCCGCGGTCATCATTCCCATCACCGGCGGCGTCCTGTGGGAGGCCTACGGCCACTGGGTCCCGTTCGTTGGCGGCGCGATCCTGGCGGTCGCGTCGCTGGCGCTGAGCTCCCGCATTCGTGTGCACGTGGGAGAGGCCGCGCCGTCGCCGGTGGCCGAAGCGAAAGCCGCGCCCTGAGCGGAGACCCGGCTACGGCCGCGAGTTCCGGTCCGTCCATTCGATGATTTCGGTGGTGAGCATGTATTCGATGGGCTGCTGCTCGGTGCGCTCGGCCAGCCAGGCGTCGAGCTTCCTCGCGCGCAGCGTCCGGGCATGCTCCGCGCTCAGGGGGCGCTCGTCCACGCGGTCCGTCACGCGGAGCAGATACCAGCCCAGGTTGCCTTCGAAGGGCCCGACGAGCTCACTGATCGGGGAGGTGAACGCCACGGCGTCCCAGACTTCCGGGCGGATGCCGCTGGGCGTCCAATCGACCACGCCGCCGGCGGTGCGCGAGACGTTGTCCACCGACACCTCGCGCGCCACGTCCTCCATCGCCTCGCCGTCCTCGATGCGCTGGATCACCTCGGCGGCATCCTCCTCGCGGGCGAGCACGATCTCCACGGCCTTGACGTGGGCGGGCATGGGGTCGGTCTCGGCAAAGAGCTCATCGGCGAGCCGCTGCCGCCGGAAGCCGTCCGCCGCGAATCGCTCGATGGTTGGAGCGTCGAGACCGGTGGCCTCGCGGATAGCCTCGATGGCCGCTGTTTGGGCGTCCTCGCGTTCGGGCGCCACGCCGGCCAGCGCCGCCAGATGCGCGCGTAGGTCGTCGGGAGCGACGTCGCGGCCTTCTGCCGTCCAGGCGTCGCGGATCAAGACCGCGTGCGCCAGATGGGACACGCCATTGAAGACCACGCCCCCGAGCTGCGCGCGCAGGTCGCCCGAGCGCGCCTCGTAGTCCTCGACCGTTTCGTCCGCGTCCAGGGCGGCAAGCTCTTGCTGCAGCTCGTAGCGGCGGAACGACAAGAAGTCGCGGTATTCGGTAACCGTGATCGGTTCGGACCCAACCGTGGCCACGGCCGAGTTCGGCAGCGCGCCGTATTCCGAGTAGAAGGCGCTTCCGACCAGGCCGAGCACGACGGCGGCGGCCAGTCCGGCCACGAGCGTCAGCCATTTCGCCGCGGCGGCGGTGCGCTGGGGACGGCTGAGCATGCGCCAGTCGCGTACGGCGACCATGAGGTCGCGCCAGCCGATCGACGCGGTGCGGGGGCGGCGCTGCGCCCGCCGGCGGTCGCGCTCGGCCCGGCGCCGCTGGGCATGGGTGCGCGGTGCCATGCGGCGCCTGCGATTTGGCGCTACGCGTGCAGGCGGCGACGCACGACGTACGGCAGCAGGGCGAGGTAGCGCGCACGCTTGATGGCGCGGGCCAACTCACGCTGGTGACGCGCGCACGTCGACGTCTTGCGGCGCGTCTCGATTCGACCGGAATCGGCGATGAATCGACGCAGAAGCTGGGCGTTCTTGAAGTCGATGGGCTCGCGCGTCTCGCAGAAATAGCACGCACGTCGGCGAAAGCCGCGCCCGCCCCGGCGCGAGCGCCCGCCGCGTCCGCCGCCGCCACCGCCACCGCCGCCCGAGCGAGTGTCGGGCGTCGTCGGACGGGCGTCCTCACGGACCTGCCGCGCCGAAGCCGGGCCGCCATCGCGATGAGCGCCGGCGCCTTGGTCAGTCATGCAACCTCACGGTGAATCGGGGAGCGATCAAAAGGGGAGATCGTCGGCAGTGATCGAGTCATCATCGTCGGGGCGTCGGCCCTGGGGCTGCTGGCCGCGGGGGCCGCGCTGCTCCCCGCCGCCGTCGTCGTCGCGCGGCGGCCCGTCGGCGTCGTCCCGGCCGCCGAGCATGATCATGTCGCGCACGACGAGCTCGGTAGTCTGCCGGTCGTTGCCCTCGCGATCCTGCCATTCGCGCGTCTGCAGGCGGCCTTCGAGGTACACCCGGGCGCCGCGTCTGAGGTACTGGTTCGCGATCTCGGCCAGCGCTCTCCACGCGACGACGCGAAACCACTCGGTGCGCTCGCGCTGCTCACCACCCTGGCTGCGCCACGATTCGTTGACGGCGACGGTGAAATTGGCCACCGGCGTGCCGTCCTGAGTGAAGCGCAACTCGGGGTCGCGGCCAAGATTGCCGATGATCTGCACTTTATTGAGCCCACGGGCGCGCCCGCGGCGGCGGCCGCCATCGTCGTTCATCGCCGGCCTTCGCCTTCAACCGCCAGCGCCGGTGATATGTCGAACTCTTGACGGGCAACCAGGAAGCGCATCACGTCTTCGTTGATGCGCAGCGACTGCTCGAGGTTCTGGATGCGGGAGGGATCGGCGGAGAACTCCAGCAGCACATAGTGCCCTTCGCGCTCGTCCTGAATGGAGTAGGCGAGCTTGCGCTTGCCCCAGCTGTTCACGCTGTTGACCTCACCGCCCGCGCCGCTGATGTGATCGGCGACGGCGTCAATGTGACCCGAGGTCAGCGTAGGGATGCGCTCGGCACCATAAATCACAACGAGCGCGTAATCGCGTGTCAAACGGCCCTTCCCACTGGGTTTGCACGGCTCGCCAACGGCCGCGCCGAAAGGGTTCTTGCAGTCGTTGCCATACTAGCACGAGGTATCTCCGAGGTTGACGCATGGCGTCCTGGTCCCGAATGGTCTGGCTGGCCGCGCTGGCGGGCGGCGCGTGGGCCGCCACGCGCGGGCGGCCCCAGCCGTTTGACGTGGACGCCCACCTGGACGGCGGGACGCTGCGGCCGATATCGGACGGCCGGCTCTACCACCGCGCGGTCGGCGCCGGACCCGACCTTGTCATGCTGCCGGGATTCGGCGGCAACGTCAGCACCTGGGAATTCATCACCCCGCCGCTGGCGGAGACCCATCGCGTGCACTGGGTCGATTTGCTGGGGCACGGGCTCTCCGACAAGCCGGCCTCGGCGGACTACGGTGCTCTCGCGCAGGCCGAGCGGCTGGGCGAGCTGCTCCGCGCCGAGGGGCTCGAGCGCGTGGTCATCGTGGGCAGTTCGGCCGCCGGGCAGCCCGCCGTCGCCCTGGCCGCGCGGCATCCCGACCGCGTGGCGGGGCTGGTGCTGGTCGATCCGTTCCTGGTCGCCGGGCCCGGGGTTCGCCTGGGCATCTGGCTCAGCCGGCAGCTGCCGGGCACGTCCGGGATTATCCTGCGCACCCTGAGCGCGCAGCGATGGTATGTGCGCCTGAGCAACATGATCGGCCGACGGCATCCGCTGAGCGTGGACCGGGCGACGGTGGACCGTCAGTACCTGCCCTACGGCGCTCCCGGCTTCC
>DAOUKN010000271.1:0-8871 GCA_034421255.1 Chloroflexota bacterium
TCGCGAAATGCTCGAGAGCCCATTCGATTGGCCCTTGGGTGCGTCCCGACGACCGCTGTCGAATCTACGCACGCGTCGGTTCACACAAGGCGCGAGTCACCGGCATTCGGGAAACCGTGCTCGGGCCAATGCAAACGTGTCCTGCAATCTCGTCGCGCGGCGCATAGGCGAGAGAGTATCGCGCGTGGGCCGCTCGACGCGCGGTATTGCCCCGCCGCGCGTCAACTGAGCCGCGAAGTCCCGCCATCCGTTTGCGATCCACGCCTCCGTCACGCATCAAGCGGTCCGCTTGCGCGCGGCGGCTGATCACGGCCGGCTGACAATCCCCGTCGAGCCATTGGCGTGCACGTCGGGCGCTATCTTCACGGATGACATCGCGTGGGACTGGTAAATTCTGGCGTTGCTCTCCTTGAGCGCCCGCGGCAGATAGCAGAGGTCGTTGTGGTCGTGCCGGAACAGTCTCAGCATCGGAATCTGGCGGTCGTCACTCGCAGCATCCTCGGTCAGGCGACGCAACTGATCGGGACGGTCGTGTCCTATTCGGCGACGGCGCTCCTGCTGGCGGTCATTTTGCTCGTGGCGATCCTGCCCGCGCGCCTTGTCGATGCGGCTGCCGCCTGGCTGGGACGCCGCGTGTATGCCCGAGGCGGGCGTCGCTCACGCCAACTGCGCGCCAACCTGTCCGTGGCCATGGGCCCATCGGCCTCGGCGCAAGACGTGAACGCCGCGGCCGGGGACGTCTATGCGAGCTACGGCCGTTATCTGGTGGAGTACTTCACGATGATCTGGCCGGATTGGTGGCACCGCCACCGCCGCGTCGAGATCGATTCGTCGGAACTGGCGGCGGCCCTGGAAGCAGGTCGGGGCGCCATCATCGTGAGCATGCACGCCGCCAGCTTCGAGATCGCCGCCCGGGAGTTGCGACGGCGACACGCGCCCATCTCGTCCGCCGGTGAACGGCTGCGGCCACACTGGCTGGGGCGTGTCTTCGCGATGATCCGTCGACAGGCCCGGATCGCGGTGCACGACGAACGCGAGGCCGCCCGCCCGCTGCTCCGAGCGCTGCGCCGCAACGAGGCCGTTGGACTGGCCGCGGATCGAGTGATCATCGGCGACGGCGTGCCCGTGCAGCTGTGCGGCGAAACCGCGATCCTCCCCAAGGGCCCCGCCTTGCTGAGCATCATGAGCGGCGCACCGCTGATGCCCGCCTTCACCCGGCGTTTGCCCGACGGGCGCGTCCAGGGCTATTTCGGGCGCGCTATCCACCTGCGCGATCTGGACCGCTCAAGCGACGGCCTGCAGGAAGGCGTGCAACGCATGGCGGATGTGCTGACCGAGATGATCGGCTTCGGCTATCGCAGCTGGTACGCCCTGCACCCTGTGTGGCCCACGGCACGGGTGCCGTAGCGGCCGATCACGCCCTTCCCTCGGTTCGAGCTCCGTAAGGGCGGTTTGCGAACCGCCCCTACTTGTGCGGTAACAGGTTCAGCGGCCCCTGGATTCCGGCTTTCGCCGGAATGACGGAAGGGATACGCGGAAGTCTCCAGCTGTGGGCAGTCGTCGGCAGAGTCCGTGACGAGTCGAGGGTCAGGAGCCGCCGCCGGTGTTTTGAAGATACTCCCGCGCACCGGCCTCCAGCCAGGGCGTCCAGGGCGGGTGCAGGAAGCGGGCGCCGACGTCGATCCAATGGGCCGCGTCGGACGTAAACGCGAGCGTGCCCGCCGTCCGGCCGGCGGCGACGATCCGGCGGATCGTCTTTTCCGTCAGCTCCCGAATCTCCGGCGCTTTGCTATCGAGAATGCCCATGCTCTGGCCCAGGTCCGAGGGCGCCACAAAGAACACGTCGATATGGTCGACCTCGAGCAGCTCCGGCAGGTTGCGGACCGCGATGATGTCCTCCACCAGGATCACGATTAGCGTCTCGTCGTTCGCCTTGTTCAGGTAGTCGTCGACGCCGTACCCCTGGCGCGAGCCGAACATGCCGCGGTGCCCGATGGGTGCGAACTTGGCGGCGTCCACGATCTGCCGCGCCTCGTCCGCCGTGTTCACGTGCGGCACGACAATGCCCTGCGCCCCCTGGTCGAGGGTGCGGTAGATGATGCCCGGCTCGACGCGGTTCACGCGCACGATGGAGGTCACACCCCACAGGTCGCAGGCGCGCGTGAGGTCGGCGATGTCGCCAAAGTCGACCGGCCCGTGCTCGGCCTCGATCCAGAATCCGTCGAATCCCCACGGGCCCATGGTGTCGATCATGTCGGGTGTGTTCACGCCGGCCGGGACAGACACCACCTTGCCCTCGGCGAGCCTGTGCTTGATGCGGTTCGGTCGGATTTCGGCCATTCTCAAGATTCCTCGCAGCGATCGACGGGACGGCAACGGCCGCCAGCGTAAGGCATGGGCGCCTGCCGGTCCGGCAGGGGACGGTGAGGCCAACGATCCGGCTACGTGCGGGTGACGTGGGAATGCCGGCGATACAAAGGTCTCCGACGGCGCAAATTCGCCGCCCATTCCGGGCTTGAGCTGCCCAGAATCACTTCTCCTCTGCCCAGATACCGCCACGCTTCCACCTTGGGGCAGGGGTTTTTTTACGTGTTCGGGCAGTTATTTCATATCCGAAGTAACATTCGTGCCACTAGGTCCGCGTGACGGTGATGAACGTCCCCGACACCTCGCTCATGCGCGGGTTGTTGGGGTCGGTGCGACCGTAGGCGGCCAGCAGCGTGTCGGGTGCGACCTCTTCGACCCAGTCGTAGCTGCCGCAGTCCCACGGCTGCGTGCCCAGGTGCAGGCAGAAGTGCCCGATCCAGGTGTGGCCGTCGTCCAGGCTGAACGCCAGCCAGTCGCCCGGACGTCCGTAGATCACCGCCAGCACGCCGTTGGCCATGCGGCAGGCGTTGGGCCAGACGCCGCGGTCGGCGATGGGATCGGCCACGCTCCAGGTGCGCCCGTCGTCCGCCGACCGGCTCAGGTACAGCGGCGAATAGGTTCCGTCATAGCGGCCCCCGCTGCGCATGAAGCACAGCAACTCGCCGCTCGGGAGCATCAGCAGCGCCGGCTCGTCGAAGCCCTCAATCCGCACGTGGTCGTCCGGCGTCAGGTCCGTCGCCACCGTCGCGCGGTAGTGCCAGCTCCGGCCACGGTCCTCCGAGCGCACGACGTAGGTGCTGTACTTGCGATGGCCCGCGAACCGTCCGAGTACGCCGGCCAGCACACTACCGTCGCTGAGCGTCGCCATGTTGTGATCGACGTATGAATCCACGTGGAATCCAAATCGCTCGCTCTCGCCTTCGGCGAGCGGCGGCACGCCGGAGATTTCCACCGTTTCCGCGCTGAATGTTGCGCCCGCGTCGGTCGAACGGTAGGCGCGGCCCAGGTACACGCCCGGGCGATCGGTCTTGCCGACCCAGGGCTCCTCGGAACCCTCCAGCCCGATCAGCTCGCCGTCGGGGAACTGGTGGACGTGCCAGCTGGGCCAGGCCGGAGACGGCTCCCAGGTCTGGCCCGCGTCCCGTGACTCGCGCCACGTCATTGCCCCGTCCTCTGCGGGGACGCTGCCCGCGATCAGGCGGCCGTCGCGAAGGCTGAACAAAAATCCGGCGGGACAGAAGCGGTCCTGCTCGGGAATCAGCGTGATGGTGTTCTCGACCTGGACGGTCACGCCGGGCAGCTCGTAGCGCCCGCGGCACCGCGCTTCGTGGTTTTCGGGCATGGTCTTGGCAGCCATGTGGCGCTCGCTTTGCTGGGAAGGCGGAATTAGTGGGGGTGCCGATGGTAGCGGCCGCTGGGTGAACGCAACACGCACCATGCAACGCCCAAGAGTGAGTCTGGGCTAGATTCCCGCCTTCGCGGGAATGACGGAAGGTGTCGCAAAGGCCTCCGAAGCCGGTAATCGTTGAAAGAGCGAATACGGCAGGGCGGGACGGAGCGCTCAGGCACCTTCTTCTTTGGATTTGTCCAGGACCGTGTCAATCCGAGGCGTGACGACTTCAATGAAATGGGCCAGGGTCGATGCCAGCGTGTCGGCGAAGGAGTCGTTTAGCTCGTCGGCATGGCGAGCGACAAATGTTTCTCGCTGCAACCCCGTCGCCGCGTACTTGGCTTCCTGCTCGTCATAGACACGCAGATCGTCCAGCTTGCCGTCCAGGACGGAGATGTTCTCCCAATACCCAAGCCCCGACTCCGCGCGCCATGAGTGGCCGTCATCCTGCCCACCAGGAAACAGATGCACGAAGTACGACATCTTCCAGTTGCCCCACTGCGGACGCGAGTACCAGAGGTGGTAGTAGCGATAGTCGCCGCCTCCCCCTGCCCACCTGCTTTCCTTATCCGGCTGTAGCTGGAGTGGAAGGCTGTGAACAGTACGCTTTGCAACGCCTCTAAGAAACCGCGTCACTTCGTCGTTGCGGTTCCTGGCGAATGTCTGCGCCAACTTGGCACCTAGCCCTACTGGCGATTGCGCGGTTGACGCATCTCCGATCCCGATGACGTACTCGTCGACGCCAGGCACTGGAATTATTGTGTTGGCCTGCACGTACAACGAACCAGACTCGCCGTCCCGGTACGGCGTCAGTTGGACGCACGTGATCAGGTCTTCTCCGGGAGCCTTCTCGTTCAGCCATAGAGCGGCCGACGTGACTTCCGGCGCGAACCTGTGACTGGCCAGGATGATTCGCTGGTCATTGTTCAAGACGTTTAGATCATCTGCGCCAAGGTGGCGCAGCAACTTTTCCACGGCCTCTTCTTCAGACACCTCGTCATAGTCAGCAAGCACGCGGACGATCTCGTTGACGCTGGCACGGTGGACGTAGCTGGCGTACTTAATCGCCTGCCAGTGCGCGTCGGCACCTGTGTCGTCGCGCTTCAGTTCGATCAGGACCAGCCTGCCGTCCGCGTCCACGGCCAGCAGATCCAGCCGCTCGTCGGTTCGATCGAAGCCGCTGAATTCCTTGCCGATGACCAGCAGGTCTTCGCCCAGAATGCCGGGATTGGCGGCGATCCACTCCTGAATGTCGCGCCGCTCCTGAAATCCGAGGCTCGCGAATTCGACCTCGTCGATCCTCTCGGATTCGTGGTTGTCAGGATTGATTCGGAATAGCTGCGGTTCGGCGCTCATAACTCCTCAAGCCCGCTCAATATGACGTTCCGAACTGGTCGGCCCCGTTCATGGTTCGACAGGCTCACCACGAACGGGGAAGGGGAGCTTACCAATGGCCGTGAACGGATTTCCATGAGTCTGCCGCGAAGATCACTGAAGCGGCACCGGAATGCGAGGTGTGGAAGCAGTCACGCGGCACGTCTGCGACTGCGGCACTTACCATGCGGCGAGCGAGCCGTAGAGCCGAGGAGTCGCTGCGATGACCGAGCCCCAGATCCGCGAGCGTGTATTGGCCGAGGTGGATGCCCTGGCCGACGAGCTGGTGCAGATGACCATCGATACCGTGCGCATCCCGTCGGTGAATCCGACCTATCCGGGCATCGACCAGGCGGCGGCGCACGGCGGTGAGACCCGGGTGAACGAGTTCTGCCAGCCGCTCATGGAGGCCGTCGGCCTCGTGACCGACCTGTGGGAAGCCGAGGAAGGGCGCGCGAACCTGGCCGGCAGGCTCCGCGGAGCCGGCGGGGGCCGGTCGCTGCTGTTCAACGGCCACGTGGACGTGGTGCCGCCCGGTCCCGACGCCAACTGGTCGACGGCCGGGCCGTGGAGCGGCGAGGTCATCGACGGCAAGATCTGGGGCCGCGGCTCGTGCGACATGAAGGGCGGCAACGCCGCCGCGCTCATCGCGTTGAAAGCCGTGCTGCAGGCCGGGCTGCACCCCAAGGGCGACGTGATCCTCGAGTTCGTCGTCGGCGAGGAGATGATGAACACCGAGGCCGGCACCGGCGCGGCCATCGAGCGCGGCTATACGGCCGACGCGGCGATCGTGGCCGAGGCCTCCGGCCCGCCGCACCGCCTCGGCATCATCCCGGCTTCGCCCGGCCTGCTCTACATGGCGCTCACCATCAAGGGCAAGGCGGTGCACGCCTCGATGCGCGACGAACTCATCCGCGCAGGCGGCGGCGGCGCGGCCATCGGCGTGTCCTCCATCGACAAGGCGCAGATCATCATGGACGGCCTGCGTCGGCTGGAAGAGGAGTGGGGCCAAACCAAGTCGCACCCGATGTTCAAGCGCCCGGGGCACTTCACCATCTATCCGGGACTGGTGCAGGGCGGCCCGAACGGGCCGTTCGTGATCTCGGAGGAAAGCCGGGTGGAATACGCCATCTGGCACCCGCCGCAGGAACCGGTGGAGGACGTCAGGGCCGAGATCGAAGCGCACATCGCGCGTGTGGCCGCAACGGACTCGTGGCTGCGGGACAACCCGCCCAAGGTCGAGTGGCTGCTCTGGTGGCCGCCGTTCGACGTCTCGCCCGACGAGCCCATCTGCAAGGCCCTGGAGTCCGCCTACACAGGCGTGTTCGGCACCGAGGCGCCCTACTACGGCTTTGCCGCGGTCGACGACGGGGCGTTCCTCAACCGCGCGGGGATTCCGGCCATCACCATCGGGCCGGGGAGCCTGCTGGTGGCGCACGGACCGGACGAGCACGTGGAAATCGAGGAGTTGATCGACGCCGCCAAGGTTTACGCGCTGGCAATCGTCGAGTGGTGCGGGGTCGCATCGTAGAGTCGGCGTGAGATGTGAACGTCGGCCCTCGGTTGGCCAACCCGGCGGCCAACTCCAGCGGTCGGAGGCGACCACCATGAACCGCACACACTCCTGCGAGCCCACGATGACCGATGAGGACGTGGTGCGGTTCTGCCGCAACGGCTACTGGATTCTCGAAGCCGTTGTGCCGGACGAGATCAACCGGCGAGCGCTGGACTACCTGGCGTCGAACACGCACGGGGAGCCCACCCAGATCATGGCGGAGGACTGGTTTGTCGACGGCGTGATTCTCAACCCGGCGGCCGCCGGGGCGATCCGCTCGCTGCTGGGAGACGACTTCGCCCTGCCGACGCTGGTGGCCAACCACCGCGGCCGGGGCCCGGCCAAGCCGCAGGATTGGCACCGCGACAGCGGCTCACTCCACGGGCCGGAGCTCAACTACTTGCAGGTCTTCTACTACCCCCAGGACGTGCCGCCGGAGATGGGTCCGACGGAGCTGCTGCCGGGCTCACACTTTCTCTATCAGCGGGAAAAGCACATGGCGCACTATGGCGCGATCAAGGGCGGCGTGCTCACCACCGGGCCGGCCGGTTCCATCTTCATCACCGCCTACAACATCTGGCATCGCCGAGCGGCCCGCACGGCGCCGGCGGCTGCCGGCGTGCGCCATTTGCTCAAGTACAACTACTGGCGCACCGCCGACCCACGGCGAGACTGGATCGTGAACCCGGAGTTCGACATCGCGTCGGCGGATTTCGTCGTCGACGGGGTGCGGTTCTCCGATGGGGTCCGCGACTGTGTCGACGCAGCGGAGATGTATTTCTGGCTCAGCGGGAAGATCGACGAATTTCACTATCTGGGCGGTCAGTCGTGGCCCGCGGACATTCTGCTAACCAAGCCCGCAACCGGTTCCGACGAACGTCCCAGGCACCGCCGGCGCTACGGCGTGCCGGGCGACATTTCCGATCGGCGAGAGAGGCAATCCGGGCGCCTCCGATGAGGTGAGGTTCGACCGCCGCGCGCCACCGCGAGCTAGGATGGAAGGCGCGAGCGCCACGGCGCGACCGGCGGAGGTCTGCTGATGAAGAATCCGCGGCAGATGGTGCGGCAGTGCATCGAGGAGCTGCGCGAGGGGCGCCTGACCGAGGAGCGGCTGCGCGAGCTCGAGGGCGCCATCGGCGCGGAGCGGCCGCGGCGCTGGGACCTGCTCTACCTCCAGGCGGCACGAACGTCCGAAACCTCGGACGTGGTCGGCATGCGCATGATCCGCGACGGCGAGGTGGTCTATCCGCTGCCGGCGCCCGAGGACTGGCCCTACAAGACCGTGCTGGAGGCCATCAACGACGGCTGGCGCGTGGTGAAGTTCCCCGAGCTGTCGTTGCTCATGGACGAGAGCCGCACCTACGGGCTCTCCTGCGAGTTCATCCTGGAACGGAGGGCCACCGCATGAGCATTCCCAAGCGCACCCACTCCTGCGCACCCACCATGACCGACGACGACGTGATCTGGTTTT
This sequence comes from Chloroflexota bacterium, assembly GCA_034421255.1. Lineage (GTDB taxonomy): Bacteria > Chloroflexota > UBA11872 > UBA11872 > UBA11872 > JAJECS01. The sequence continues at coordinate 8,158 of DAOUKN010000271.1, forward strand.
GCCGCAATGGCTACTGGATTCTGGAAGGCGTGGTGCCCGACGAGATCAACCGGCGGGCGATGAACTTTCTCGACGAACACCCGATTTCGGAGCCGTCGGAGATCCTGGAAGAGGACTGGTTCGTCGAGAACGTGATCGTCAATCCCGCCGCGGCCGGAGCCGTGCGCTCGCTGCTCGGCGACAACTTCACGCTCCCCGTGCTGATGTCGAATCACCGGGGCACCGCACCGCGGCATCCGCAGGACTGGCACCGGGATGGTGGCTCGCGCTACGGCCCCGAGGTGAACTACCTCCAGGTCTTCTACTACCCGCAGGACGTGCCGCCCGAGATGGGCCCGACCGAGCTGTTGCCCGGCTCGCATTTTCTCTACCAGCGCGAGAAGCACATGGCGCACTACGACGCGATCAAGGGCAGCGTGCTGACCGCCGCGCCGGCAGGCTCAATCTTCCTCACGTCCTACAACATCTGGCACCGGCGCGGCGCGCGCACGGCGCCGACCGGAACGCGAAACCTGCTGAAGTACAACTACTGGCGCACGGAAAACCCCAGGCGCGACTGGATCCAGGAGCCGGACTTCGACGTCGAGTTCGCCGACTTCGTCGTGGACACGCTGCGCCACTCGGAGCTGATGCGCGACTGCGTGGACGCCGCCGAGATGTACTACTGGCTCTGCGGCAAGTCGGACGAGTTCCACTACCTAGGCGGGCAAGGCT
>DAOUKN010000272.1:0-20554 GCA_034421255.1 Chloroflexota bacterium
GCCTGTCTCCGCAAGCTCCTGCTGCTCTGCAACGCCCTCTGCAAGCAGCAGGCCCCGTGGAACCCCGCCATGGCCACCTAAACCCTTCACCGGCCACACAGTTGCTCTCCCCGTGGGAGAGGGAGCAGACCTAGCGGGCGCGCCTGGGGCTCAACTGAAGCCGGCGGCGGCATACCACTCCAGGGAGTCGTGGAGCGTGTCGTCAAGCGGGCGCACCCGGAATCCCAGTTCTCGATGGGCCTTGCTGGCATTGAAGTAGAGGTAGCTCGTCCCGGTGAAAGCTTCATCGCGGGCAATCGGCGGATCGATGCCGACAAGGTCCGCGAGCGGCTCGACCGTGACGCCGAGCACCGTGAGAAGCCAACGCGGCAGGGTGATGATCAGCCCGGTGATGCCGGCGATGCCTCCCGCCCGCTTCGCGAGGTGTCGGTAGGTGAGGTTGTGACCGGTGAGCAGGTAGCGTTGACCCACCCGTCCGTCGGCGGCCATGGCCACCAGGCCGCGCGCCGCGTCACGCACGTCGACCAGGCTGTTGCCGCCCGGCGGAACCGCGCGCACCCGTTGGCGAACGAGTGGGCGCAGCATGCGCCAGGCGTGACCGCTCCGGTCCCAGGGACCCAGCACCGTGCCCGGATTGGCCACCACGGCGGGGAGTCCCCGCGATGCCGCCTCGAGCACCAGCCGTTCTCCGGCTTGCTTGGACATGGCGTACAGCAGCCCGTGCTCCTCGGCATTGAACGGTGTCATCTCGTCCATCGGCGTTTCGAGCCGTTCCGCGAGCCCCACCGCCGCGAGCGAACTGACGTGGACGAATCGCGACGGCCGGTGCTCTCCCAGCCAGGCGAGCAGGTTGGCCACCCCGTCGACGTTGACGGCCCATTGGAGTCGATGATCGCGCTGGCGAAACGACTGGTTGGCGGCCAGGTGGAAGACCCAGTCGAAGGTCTCGTCGGGAAATGACGTGGGATCTCGCACGTCCCCGGCCGTCTCGCGGACCGCAAGGCCCTCGAACGCCGGCGCGGCCCACGGGTCTCCGGGCAATACCAGCGCCGTGACGTGGTGGCGGGCGGCGACAAGCTCGCGGACGAGCGCGCTCCCGAGCTGGCCGGTGGCTCCGGTGACGAAGCAGCGCATCTTAGTCCGGGCGCGAGCCGCTCACCGCGGCGCGCTGCCGCCTAGGCGGCCTCGTCGGTGATCTCGAAGGACAGGTCTCCAAGACCCTGCACTTCGAAGCCGAGGCGCAGCGTGACCGGGCCGTTAGGCAGGGTGACGCCACGGACGCCCAGCGTCGACGTTCGGTTCATCGCCAGGCTGAATGGCGTTTCGGGCGTCACCTCGGCAAACCCGTGCTCGACGCCGTCAACCACGAAGTAGCAGTTCGCCAAGTCCACTTCAGCGCCGTTGACCACCACCGGCAGCAGGCGTCGGGCGTATCCCGAACCGAGCGTGTTCATGAAATCCAGTGCGAACCCGTCGTCCGTGGCGCGCAGACTGCCCTTCACATAGAGCCGTCGCAGCAGGAATCCCGGAACCTTCAGCGCCATTGATCGACCTCGACCTGTCGTTGCATGTGAAAGATATCGCGTTCGGCGGCCGCCACGTCGTCGGGCAGCAACCGGCTCCCCGGTCGAGCGCCGGCGAAGTACCAAATTTGGGCCAAGCGCTCGACGAGCCGGGTGACCTCGAGCGCGTGCTCGGGGTCGGATCCCACCGCGAGGGTGCCGTGATTGGCCAGCAGAACGGCCATCCGCGGACCCAGGGCGGCCACAGTCGCCTCCGCCAGCTCCTCGGTGGCGGACGGGGCGTATTCGCTGACCGCCACCTCACCGCCGACGTACACCACCTGCTCGTCGAGAATGGGCGGAATTGCCTCATGGCGCACGGCCAGCACGCTGGAGAAGACAGGGTGCGCGTGGACCACCGCGCGAACGTCCTCCCGCGCCCGATAGACCGCCCCGTGCATGAGGCACTCGACGGACGGGATGCGGTCGCCTTCGACAGGGTCGCCGTCGAAGGTCACCGTCACGATGTCATCGACCGTGGTCTCGTCGGACGGCATGCGGCTGGGCGTGATGTGCATGGCGTCGGTGTGGCCATCGGCGCGGGCGCTGACATTGCCCGCCGTGCCCACGACCAGTCCCTCGCGGTACATGGCTTGCCTGGCCTCGAGCACGGCGGCTCGGGCGTTCAAAGCGTCTCTTGCACAAAAGCCTCCAACCGGCTTCGGAGGTCCATCCAGCACGCGTAGTGACCATCGTACGCGCGCGCGGCCGAGGGGTCCGGTTGGTGCAGCCGCGGCATAGGCGGCAGCTGGGCCGCGGCCTCGTTTAGTGCGAAATCACCGGCCGCGGCCGCTCCGCACATTGCCGCGCCGATGGCCGCAACGGGAACGCCGGGGAATGCCGCCACCGGACTGCCAAGCACATTGGCCAGAACCGGTCCGGCGGCGGAGGCGGCGGCGAATCCGCCGGTCAAACGCACCGGCGCGTCGTCCACGATCAGCGGCGGCAGGCGCTCGCGGTTGCCCCGCACGGCGAAGGCAATGTCTTCCAGCACCGCCGTGGCCAGCAGCTCACGCGTGGGCACGCCTTCGGCGAAGGGCAGGGGCGAAACCACGCCGGCGGCCCCGAGACCCGCGGTCGCCGCGTCCATGACGCGAGCGCCGGTCGAGGCGAAGACCCCGCGCTCGGCGGCGGAGTCGGTCGGGCTTGCCAGGTCGGTCAGCTCGCCCTCGCCGCCCTGGCCGAGCCAGGCATAGCCGCTGGCCACGTCGCCGGCGTTGCTTTCGGCCAGCCAGCCGCCGCCGATGCGCACGCCGCGCCACGTGGCGGCCGCGGCGTCCCATTCCGCCTGGGGCCGGAGGATCGTGAGGCTCCAGCCCGCGGTCACGCAGTCGCCGTCGGCCAGATCGGCTCGCCACGAGCCCAGCTCGGCCGCATGCGTGTCGGGCACGCCCAGCGCCACGGGCAGACCCGCGGGAAGCCCGAGGTCCCGGGCGCGCCGGGCCGAGAGCCGCGCGGTCGCCGCGTCGCCCGCGACCGGCGGGAGCAGCGATCGGGTCCATTCCGGCAACACGAACTCCAGCCAGCGCTGCTCGGGGATCGACCGCGCGCCGGTTTCGGCGGCGCTCACGGGTCCGATCGATTCAGCGCCGGTGAGTCGCCGGACAATCCAACCCTCCAGCGTCGTCAAGGCACGGGCTTCCGCCTTGACCTCAGGCGCTTCGGCCTCGAGCCAGGCGAGCTTGCCGGGCCAGCAGATCACGGAGAGCGCGCGGCCCGCCTGCCGCATGAGCGCGTCCCCATGAGCGGCGTCTATGGCGGCGCCATGCAACGACGCTCGCAGGTCGTCGTTGCCCGAGGCAAAGAGCACGGCGTCTTCGTCGTCCAATACAACCAGGGTCTGGCGCATGGCGCACACCCCGAGCGACCGGACCTCGCCGCATTGAGCGGCGACTTCAGCCAGACACGACTCCACCTCGGACCAGATGCGCTCGACATTGAGGGTGCGCTCGAGATCGGTGATGACCATGGGCTGCCGCGGCCGCGCCCGTCGAGCAACGGCGCGAATCTTGCCCGTCGAATCAAGCGCCACCACCCGCGTTCCCGATGAGCCGATGTCGACGCCGAGATAGGCGGCCGTACTCGTCATGAGGGCATGCCCGGCGAAACCGGATGGCGGAGCGGCTCACCGGCCAGGAAGCGCAGATAGTCGTCCACGACCATGTCCGAGTGCCGCGCAATGGTGACGTCCGTCGCGCCGCCGATGTGCGGCAGGAGGATCACGTTCGGCGCCGAAAGCAGCGGGTGATCGGGGGGAACCGGATGAGTCTCGAACACGTCCAGGGCGGCGCCGGCGAGATGGCCGTCCTCGAGAGCGGCGGCCAGGGCCGCGGTGTCCACCACGCCCTCGCCGGTCGTGGCCACCAGGCGCCCACCGGCCGGCAGCTTGGCCAGGGTGGCGGCGTCGATGAGGCCCTGCGTCTGTGGGAGCGCCGGACAGTGCACCGCGACCAGGGTTGAGGCGGCGAGCAGGTCATCGAGCGATGCGGCGGTGCAGCCGTGCGCCTGCATCTCCTCCGGCGAGACCGCCGGATCGCTGGCCAGAATCCGGCAGCCAAACGGCCGCAGCAACGCGGCCGTGCGCCGCCCAATGGCCCCGACGCCAATGATCCCGACGGTCTGGTCGCAGAGTTCGGTGCCGCGAAACTCGAAGTATCCGGCGGTGGGATCGGCCCAGGCGCCTTCCCCGACGAAGTTAGAGGCCGCGATTACGGGGCGCATCAGATTGAGCATGAGCGTCAGCGTGAGCTCGGCAACCGCCTGCGAATTGCGACCCGGGGTATTGGCGACGACCACGCCGGCAGCCGCGGCCGCGTCGAGGTCCACGTGGCTGTGGTCGACGCGGCACACCCCGACGAACCGCAACGTCGGCGCGTTTGTGAACGTTTCCTCCAGTACGAAGTCCGCCTCGATGAACAGGGCGCCGTAGCCGTGCTGCTCGATCTCCGCCGCAAGCTCGATCGGGTCGACCAGCTCCTGGGTCTCGGTCCACGGGCGCAGCGTGAGGTCCGCCACACGCCGCAGGCGGTCCACCGCCGGGCCGGCCAACTCGACCAGGCTGAGCACCCGCGGGCGACGGCGTGTTCGGTTTTGCACGTTGGTCATAAAGCAGGCACCATCGGGAGTTGGCCGGTCTTGGCCGAGGGGGCATTGTGAACCGAGTTCTCGATCGCATTCGTGAGCCGGCCGATTTGCGCCAGCTTGCCGCCGACGATCTGACGGCGCTGGCCGACGAGATTCGCGCCGAGATCATCGACACGGTTCAGGCCAACGGCGGTCATCTCGCCTCGAATCTCGGCGTGGTCGAGCTGACGCTGGCCCTCCACCGGGTCTTCGAGAGCCCCCGGGACCCGATTATCTGGGACACGAGCAACCAAGCCTACGCGCATAAGCTGGTCACCGGGCGCGCCGACGACTTCAAGACCTTACGCCAACCGGGCGGCCTTTCGGGGTTTGCGGCGCGCGAGGAGAGCCCACACGACGTCATGGGCGCCGGGCACGCGGGCACGGGCGTATCGGCCGGCGCGGGTGTGGCCCTGGCCAGCCGGGTCCACGGCGACGACGCGTCGGTCGTCACGGTGATCGGCGACGGCGCCTTCACCTCCGGGGTCGTCTTCGAGGCGCTGAACCATGCGGGCGATCTCGGCTTGCCGCTGGTGCTCATTCTGAATGACAACGGCATGTCGATCTCGCCCAATGTCGGGGCGCTGGGCCGCAACCTGGGCCAGGGGCGGCACTATGACTGGACGCCGCCCGCACCTGACAGCCGCTTCACTCCGGCCCAGCGCGAAACCGCGCCCACCTCGCCTTCGGGCTCGGCCCAGGAGTTCTTTGCGGCGTTTGGCTTCGACTACCTGGGTCCCATGGACGGCCACGACCTCGGCAGCCTTGAAGAGGTGCTGCAAGAAGCGAAGGAGCGCCGCCGGCCGGTTGCCGTGCATGTGTTCACGCAAAAGGGACGCGGCCTGCCAGAGGCGGAAGTCGATCCCGTGACGCTGCATCAGCCGGGCACGGCGCAGGCGGTCGGAGCCAGCGCCGCGCCGAGCTACAGCAAGGTTTTGGCGCAAACCCTGTCCGACCTGGCGCTCGATGACCCGCGAATCGTCGCGGTGAGCGCGGCCATGCTCGAAGGCACCGCGCTCGCGGACCTGCAAGAGGCGCTGCCGGGGCGCGTACACGACGTGGGCATCGCCGAAAGTCACGCCCTGGCGCTGGCCGCCGGCCTGGCCACCCAGGGTCTGCGGCCGGTTGTGTGCATCTACTCCACCTTCCTGCAGCGTGCCTTCGACCAGATCGTGCACGACATCGCGATTCAGGAGTTGCCAATCGTGCTGGGCGTCGATCGCGCCGGCATCGTGGGTGACGACGGTCGCACCCATCACGGGGTGCTCGACCTAGCCTATCTGCGAGCCATTCCCAATCTCGTGGTGGCGGCGCCCAAGGACGAAAACGAGCTCCGGCACCTGCTGGCGACCGCCATCGCATCGGATCGGCCATTCGCGATTCGGTATTCGCGCGGCGCGGGCCGCGGGGTGCCCTGCGACGAGCCCCTGCGTCAACTGCCCATCGGCCGCGGCGAGGTGCTTCGCGAAGGCGGCGACGTCGCCCTGCTGCCGATTGGGTGGGGCGTGCATCCGGCGCTGCAAGCCGCGGAAATCCTGGCCGCCGACCACGGCATTCAGGCCACGGTCGCCAATGCGCGATTTGTGAAGCCGCTTGACGCATCGCTCATCGTGGAAGCCGCCGAGCGCACGGGACGCGTGGTGACGATCGAGGACCACAACCGCATGGGCGGCTTCGGGAGCTCCGTGCTCGAGTTGCTGGCCGACCACGGCCGGCGCGATATCACGGTGAGCCGCCTGGGCCTGCCGGATCGCTTCCTGGATCATGGGCCCGCGGACAGCTTGCGCGCGGCGCACGGTCTGAGCGTCGACGGCATCGTGGAGGCGGCGCGGGCGCTGGTAAATCAGCGCATGGGCGAGGAGTCATCCGCGGCCGACTGGCCGATGGCGGCCGAACGGCGGCCGACGGCGTCCTAAGGCGCCACGTCCTCCGGAAGCTGGGTCGAGCTGGCGGTGATGGCCGCGTCCAACTGGGCGCTCGTGAGACCCTGAGCGCCGCGCAGATCCGCACGCGTGAGGTTGACCCCGGTGAGGTCGGCCTCTTCGAGATGGACGTTGATCAGCACGGCGCCGTCCAGTCGCGCGCCTGAGAGATTCACGCGCTCGAGGTGGGCGCCCGGCAAATGGACGCCGCGGAGGTCCGTGTCGGAGAGGTCCAGCCGGTCACTGCCACGCCGCGTGTGGCGGTGTGCCCCGATCGTGGCCATGGCCATCTGCACATCCGGGCGCACGATCTCGGGATCGTCCGTGCGTTCCGCGTCGAGCCGAGCGTTCTGGCGTACGTAGCGGCTCAGCACGCCCATCACCGGCCAGTAGTCCTGCGGCGACTCGTTCACGATTTTCCCGAGCTCCTCGATGCCCCGGATGCGCTCCTCGATCACCGGCTCGCCTTCGTGGGAGACGTTGAGCTGGGCGATCGAGCTGCGCACGCGCGTGTTGAGCGTGGGTCCCTCGCGGGCTTTGATGGACTCATAGAGCGATCGCTGGCGGCGCCAGAAGTAGTAGAGTCCGCCGCCGAGCAGCAGCACGCCGATGAGCTGAACCGGACCGAAGCCCTCGTCGACGGCTTGCGTTCCCGCCGGCGGCAGGGCGGGCGTGGCTTCCGGCGTGGCCTCCGCTTCCCTCCGCATGGCCTCGCCGCAGGTAGCCGCCCCCCAGAACATCATGGCGCTGATCGCCACGAAGAACAGCACGATGCCGGCGGCGGCAAGCAAGAACTTGACGTTGCTCCGCTGCGGCCCCTGGCTGTGCCCCTGCGGCCCCTGGTAGTTCACCGGCGATCCCTGAACGTCGACGACTGTCGCAAGGTTACACCGCGATCAGGGGCGCGGTCGCAAATGGCTGCTACGATCCCCGCGTAAATGCGAGCAGCGGGGCGAATCGTTCCGCGGTAAGAATCCGTTGACGTCAAGGGGAACCGCTTCGATGGCCGTTGAGCGATTGCGCCGCCGCCTGATGCCCTGGCAGGAAGGTCGGCTGGGGGCATCGCTGGAGACGCTGGCGACGCCCGAAGTGCCGGTCGTCGCCCTGGACGCGCGACTCGAGCTTGGGCCTCCGGTGCTCGCCGTGGGGCTCGGCGGCCGCGGCGTGGTGACGGTCCGACCGGACTGGGCGCCGGCGCTCGAGGCGGCCCTCGGCGGCCTGACCTACGACCTGCTCTTCTCGATCTACGGCGCCTACGAGATCAGCCGGGCCACGCTTCCCCACGGACTCACCGGCTGGGGGCCGTACTTCTGCATGGCGGCCGACGACGAGAGCTTCTGCGAAGCGGACGACCCGCGTCCCGTCTATCTCAGCGGCGACGAGATTCGCTCGATGGCCGACCCCAAGATCTTCTGGCATTGCTTACTGGACGAATCGATCGGGGGATTTGGCATTTTCAACGAAGGCCAGCTGGTGTCGCTGGCGTCGATTCGCGTTGAGAGCGACGAGCTGCTCGAGATCGGCATCGACTCGGCGCCCGACCAGCAACTGCGCGGCATGGGCCGGGCCGTGGCGGCGGCGGCGGGGCGCTGGATCCTGGAGCAGGGCAAGCTGGTGTGGTGGACGACGTCGACCTGGAACGTGCCCTCATCGCGGCTCTCCCGCGCGCTGGGACTCGTCCACGTCTGGAGCGAGATGATCGCGGTGCCCGGACCGTTCCGCATGCCGCCACAGCCGCTCGGCGCGCCGGCGCCCGGGGCCGAAATGCGCCAGTACTACCCCGAATGGGCCATGAACCACGACATCAAGCCCAAGGAAGATCAGGCGGCTCCCGGATGAGTGCCTCGGGTCGTCCGCTGCGGGTGGCGATTGCCGGCTGCCACCGCATGCTTGATCGCATTGGACAGAGCCACAACTGGGCGGCGGCGTTCGACGCAGTGCCCGACACCGAGATTGTGGGCGTGTTCGACTACGGCGACGAGACGCGCCAAGCCTTCAAGGCGGTCTGGGGCGACCACATCCCCGATTTCGACGACTACCCGCGCATGCTGGAAGCGGTCGATCCTGACATCGTGTGCATCGCCACGCGGCAGACCATGCACGCCGATCAATGCGAGCAGGCCGCCGCAGCCGGAGTGCGCGGCGTGTTCTTCGAGAAACCGCTGTGCACGACGATGGATGAGGTCGATCGCATCGTCAACGCGTGCGAGAGCAACGGCATGGGCGTGGTCTACGGTCTGGACCGCGCCTGGTGGCCGCCGTATGTGCACCTGGCCAAGCTGCTGGCGGACGGGCTCATCGGCGAGGTTCAGGCAGTGTTCGGGTTTGGCCTGGCGCAGCTGCTCAACCACGGCTGCCACTGGCTGGACGTGATGCTCACCTTGGCCGGACATCCCGAGCCAACCTGGGCCGCCGGCTACGTCAACGATCTGTCAGGTTTACCGGCGGATGATCGGGACCGGCTGGATCCGCCGGGCCGCGGCATGTTCGGCTGGGGCGACGGCAAGTTCGCGCACGTGATGCGCGACGGCGCGCCGAGTCATGCCTACGAAGTCCTGGGGACCGAGGGGCGGCTGCTGGTGACCAACGACGCCAGCGACGCCCTGGTTTGGCGCGTGCGCGAGGGCTTCGGCTTCCTGGGCCGCGAGGGCCTGGCGGCCGAGTCGCTGGAACTGCCCGAGAGAGGCGGCCTGGCCGATGCAGGCCGCGTGGCCGTGGGGGACCTCGTGGCCGCGATTCGCGACGGCCGGCCATCCATCTGCGGGCTGGACCGCGCGCGCCTGGTGACCGAGCTTGGCTTCGCCTTCCACGAGTCGCATCTGAAAGGCGGCGCGCGCGTGGCGCTGCCGCTGCAAGAGCGCAACGTGCGCGTGCCGTCCTACGAATGGGGCAACGAGGCCCCAGACTCGGAATAGCGCCGAAGCGCTAGGCCATCTCCCAGCGGCTGGGGTTCATTCCGGGCGCCTCGGACTTCATCCCCTCCGGCTTGTTTCCGCCCTCGGGAATCCAGTGCCGCGTGTTGCGATCGGCAAACAGCGGGCGCACGTGGTCGGGCAGCGCCGCCACGGCGTCGGGATCCCAGGCCGGCACGTCGCCCTGCGGCCCGGCCCAGGCAGGCCGGTAGGCGATGGCGATCATCTCCCGCGGCCGATCGCCGGTGTTGGGGAAGTTGCCGTGGAACACACGGTGATTGATCAGCACGGCCGATCCCGCCTTGGCCGGCACCATGACCTCCTCGGGATGGCCCTCGAAACGGAGATAGGGATTTGCGTCGGAGTGAAAGGAGAGATGGGACCGCGGCACGACCCGGAATGGCGACACTTCCGGGGTCAGGTCGTCGAGGTAGTAGAGCACCCGCACCAGGAACGGGGCGCTGCCGCCATAGCCGAAGATCTTGGATCCATACGGCTGCCCGTCCGTGTGCAGGCTGATGCCGGGATGTCCCGGCTCCGAGCGCGCATAGGCCACCGACATCAGGATGATCTCCGGTCCGCAGAGCGCGCGCAGAAACTCCAGCGTCGGCGGATTCGCGATGAGGTCGTTGATCAATCCGCCGGCGAACTCCACGCCGGGGCGTACCTGCTGGCTCTTGCTGTAGTCGGTGGCGATGGTCTCCCAGGTCGCCGTGACGGCCTTGAGCTCGGCCACCTGCTCGGGCTTGAGGAGGTCGGGCAGGACCAGATAGCCCTCGACCTCGATCTGCCGGATGCGCTCGCCCAGGGTCAGCGCCGCCCAGTCCCGATCATCAATCCGCCGCGTCGCCGCCTCAACGGCCATCGCCGCCTCCGTCACAGGTTCGTTGGTGGTGCGTTGACCTTCCCGCATGGGCTGGGTCATGGTCAACTGTGACCGTGCCTCGTCCGACGCCGGCGGGGCTCGCCATGGAGATACGATGACAGCCTTAGGTTGATGCGCCTCGCACGGACGCGAACGATGAGCTGGCTTGATCGAATTCGGGCGAGGAGAGATCTAACATCCTCCGCCACCACCAAGCGCATCGTGTGCCTCGCCAACTCGCGAAAGATGGGCGGGCGCTGCGTGGCCGGCAAAGAACTTCTCGCGGACGGACGCACGGGCGGTTGGATCCGGCCGGTCAGTGATCGAGATCACGAGGAGGTTTCGGCATACGAGCAGCAACTGGAGGACGGGAGCGAGCCTCAGCTTCTTGACGTTATTGACGTACCGCTGCTCCGGGAGCGGCCAAGGGCATATCAGCAGGAGAACTGGCTACTCCACCCCAGGCATCGTTGGAGCAAAGCTGGTCGTATCACCTGGAGCAACTTGCCGCAGTTGGTCGACCAGGATGAGACGCTCTGGATCAACGGCCACAGCAGTGCGAAGGGGATCAACGATAGAGTCCCAGATGACCGTGCGGCGTCTCTGGACAGCTCGCTATTGCTAGTCAAGGTTGCTCGCATGGACGTGGAAATTTCCTATGACTCCGCGAATGATTCCTATCAGTTGCGCGGGGTATTCCGCCACAACGGATTCATGTACTCACTGCGTATCACCGATCCCGTTAGCGAGGGTGCTGCCGAGGAGTTGGGAGCCGGCGTCGTTGGAGTCGACGCTGAGAGGTTCCTGACCGTGAGTCTCGGCGAGCCCTTCGAGGGCTTTGCGTATAAACTCATTGCCGCCATCATCAGACCCTGACGGCGACGCAGCATGAGCGCAACGCAGCATCCCGTGCTCACCATCGGGCACTCCAACCACTCGCTGGAGAAGTTCGTGGAGTTGCTGCGGACGCATGCCATCGATGAGGTGGCGGACGTTCGATCGTCGCCGTACAGCCGCTATACACCACATTTCAGCCATGGGGTCTTGTCCGAAGCGCTGGACGGCGTGGGAATCGGCTATGCGTTCTTGGGCGGAGAGCTGGGCGGCCGGCCAAGCGACCGGTCGTGCTACGACAGTGACGGGCGCGTCCGATATGACCGGGTGGCCGCAACCGACCTCTTCGACGACGGCATCCGCCAACTCCTTCACGGCGCCGATGAGCGTCGCATCGTTCTGATGTGCGCCGAGAAGGAGCCGCTGGACTGTCACCGCACGCTGCTGGTCGCCAGGGCGCTTGTCGACCGCGAGGTGGACGTGGCACACATCCACGCCGACGGCAGCCTCGAGGAGCACGCCGCTGCCATGGACCGGTTGGTGAGCCTGCACAAGCTGTCTCCGGTCGAGCAGATGGACATGTTCGCGACGGCTGATTCCGGCAACGGCGGTCTGCCTCGCTCCCACGATGAATTGATCGCCGATGCGATGGCCCGTCAGACGGCGAAGGTGGCATATGTTGGCGCGGAACCGCTCGTCGGCGGGGACGACTGGGAGAATGGCTATTGAAGCTCTACACCATCGGCTTCACGAAGACCTCCGCTGCCGACTTCTTTGGGCGCCTACTGGACTCGGGCGCGAAGCGAGTCGTGGACGTGCGGCTGAACAACGTTTCGCAGTTGGCCGGCTTCGCTAAGCGGGATGATCTTGCATTCTTTCTGCGCGAAATCTGTGGGATGGAGTATGTCCACGCACCCGATTTGGCGCCTACCAAGGAAATGCTGGCCGGATTCCGCAAAGAGCATCGCGATTGGGCAACCTACGAGCGCGATTTCCTTGCGTTGATGGGTGAGCGGCGAATTGAGGAAATCCCGACCGTACGGCAGGCCCTTTCCGACGGCTGCTTGCTCTGTAGCGAGGACACGCCGGAACACTGCCACCGCCGGCTAGTCGCGGAGTATCTCCAGCAGCATTGGGGCGAAATCGAAGTCGTCCACCTCTAGGCCCGCCTCGGCGGCAGGCTCGTCGAGGGACAGAAATGGCTATACCAGCCCCAGCCGGTGATTCGAGAGCCGCTCCAAACCGTCGGCGGTGACGAGGTAGTTGTGCTCCAGGCGCACGCCGTGGAAGGGCATGCCGTAGGCGCCGGGTTCGAGGGCGATGACCATGCCCTCCAGGATTTCGCCTTCGACGCCCGGTACGAAATCGGGGGCCTCGGGATGCTCCAGACCGAGCGAGTGCCCGGCGTGGCCTGGAAGGCTCCAGTCCGGATTGGCGCGGCGCAGCACGTCGTCCTGCACGGCGTAGATGTCCTGTGCGCGAACGCCGGGACGAATCATGGCCTCGGAGGCCGTCAACGCCTCGTGGACGGCATCGAAGGCGTCCTGCTGCTCGGGCGTGGGCCGCCCGCCGAGGGTGATGGTGTTGGTGAGGTCGCAGCGGTAGCCGTTGACGTAAGGGAACAGGTCCATCACGACGTTGTCGCCGGATTCCATGACGCGCGGGCCGGGGTCGCCGCGTCGCGGCACGACCCGGGGGCCGGAGATGAATTCACACATCATCACGAACGGGCTTTCGGCAACTTCCAGTCCGGCGGTCACGATGGCGGCGTAGGCGTCGATCTCGCGCATCCCGGGCGCCAGGCATTCCCATGAGGCCGCGTGCATGGCCTCGCCGACCCGCACGGCGGCGCGGATCAGTGCCAATTCGTCGGGATCCTTGACCTGGCGCATGCGGCCCAGGTGGGGCTCGATGTCCCGCACCTCGTGCACCGTGGCAGCGATGGAAGCCGGCAGCGCGGAACGCTCAGCGCCGATGACTCGGCTCCCAAGCCTTCCCAGCATGTCGATCGCGGCCTTGGCGGTGCAGTGGGCGCGGGTCACGTCCGGCTCCGCCACGCCCCACGGTCCGTGTATAACCTCGTCAACGGCCGGCTCGACGTCGAGCTTGGCGAAGCCGTCAAGGATGAGGGTCGTGGGGCCGCCTCGCTCGATGATCAGGTATTGCGGGGCGCGGTGGTGGATGTCGTTGGGCGACGGCATGTAGTTGGCCAAATAGAAGACGTGCTCCGGCCGCGTGACGACGAGCGTCTCCACATCGGTGTCGACGCGTTCGAGCAAACGGCGCGTGCGCGCGCGGCATCCCTCAGTGCTGAGCATGGCTTTCCTCACCCGTCGAGCGGCGCCGGACGCCGGCAGTCTCGCGCACCGTCGCGCGGCGGTCGAGCCTCAGGCAGACGGACGCCCGAGCGCATGGCGCAGGGCGGGCTCCAGCATCGGGAAGTGGAAGTGGTACCCAGAGGCGACGAGTCGAGCGGGCTCGACTCGCTGGCTGGCCAGCAGCATCTCGTCGGCGATCTCACCCATCATGGCGCGCAGGGCCAGCGAAGGCGCCGGCAGCAGAGCGGGTCGGCCCAGAACGCGACCCAAGGTGCGCGCGAACTCGAGATTGGTGCACAGCTCCGGGGCCACCAGGTTGATGGGCCCGCGCAGGTCGTCGCGCGCCAGCACGTGCCGCACGACGCCCACGACATCCTCCAGCGCCACCCACGGCCACCACTGGCGGCCGCTACCCAGCGGGCCGCCCAGCCCAAGCTTGAAGGCAGGCGTCTGACGTGTCATAAACGCGGAGTGGCCCGCCACCACGGGCGCGCCGCGCAGATGCACCACCCGGATTTCGCGGCCGGCGGCGGGATGAGCGGCGGCCTCCCAATCGGTCGCGACACTTGCCAGGAAACCTGATCCTGGCGGACTGTCCTCGCGCAGGATCTCGTCGCCGCGGTCTCCGTAATACCCCACCGCGGAGTAGGACACGAAGACGCGCGGGCGAGACTGCAACACGGCCAGCGTCTCCGCCAGCAGCCGCGTTCCGTCCACCCGGCTGGCGTAGATGCGGCGCTTCTTGGCAGCCGTCCACCGCCAGGCGGTGGTCGGCTCACCGGCCAGGTGCACGACGGCGTCAAGGCCCTCGAGGCCGCCCGCGTCGATGGTTCCGGCGGCGGGGTCCCAGGCAATCTGTCCGGCGCCGGCACGCCGCGGCGGCCGGACCAGTTGCAGCACCTCATGCCCCTCGGCTTGGAGCGCGGCGGTGACCGCGGTGCCGATAAGCCCGCTGCCGCCGGTGAGCGCTACGCGCAAGGTGCCCCTCCGATCGCCGTTCTCACAGTGTTAGCTGATCGCAGCCAGCGGGCAAGAGGCACAGCCCACCTCGGTGGGACCCTCGGGTCGATTCTCACGCCGCCCCACCAGACCAGGCGGTGTAGGTGACGTGGATGCGCCGCTAGCGCGAGGCGCTCTCGTAGATGTGGCGCGGCGGGCGGCGCAGATCCCAAATGAGACCAAACCAGCTCAGCATGGTGAGGAACCAGTGCGTCATGTCGATTTCGTACCAATAGAACCCGTTGCGCTCGGACCCCGGATAGCGGTGGTGGTTGTTGTGCCATCCCTCGCCCATGGTGACCAACGCCAGCCACAAGTTGTTGCGGCTCGTGTCCTTCGTGTCGAAACGGCGGCTGCCCCACATGTGGGCGCCGGAATTGATGAGATAGGTGGTGTGCCACAGCATCACCGTGCTGATGACAAAGCCCCACACGAGCACCTGTCCCCAGGTGACGCCCGTGCTCGGAAATGAATGCTCCAGCCAAAATCCAAGACCGATCACACCGCCCACAAACGAAAGAATGCCGAGGCGGTAGTGCGACTCCAGGAAGCGCAACTCGGGATAGCGCGCCAAGTCCTTGACCTCCTCCCAGCGGGTATCGTCACGGCTCACGCGGATGAGCCAGCCGACATGCGCCCACCAGAAGCCCCCGTGCAGCGGCGAATGAACGTCTTCCTCTTCGTCCGAGTGCCGGTGGTGAAATCGGTGGTGACCGGCCCACCAGAGCGGGCCCTTCTGAATGGCCGTCGTGCCAAGGAAGGCAATCACCGCCTGAAACACCCGAGAGGTGCTGAAGCTCCGATGGGAGAAATAGCGGTGATAGAAGCCGGTGATGAAGAGCACACGCATCCAGTAGAACCCCAGGCACACCACCACCGCCGGCCAACTCACGCCTGTCCAAATCGCCGCAAGCGCCAGGGCATGAACCGTGGCGAATGGGAGATTGCGCGTTACGGCCGACCAGCGTGAGGGTGCGTCGGCCTCGGGAACGTCCCGCCGGACGGCGGGCACGGCGTCAGAGGTCACGAAGGGCCTCCGCCATTGGCAGTCTCGACAACCTTTGTGATGTGGCGCGTCAGGACGCGCCCTTCGTCAGAAAGGGTGAGAGATTGCCGCGCCGCATTCAAATCAATATTGGGGCGGGTCCGCTAGGATGCCGCGCCGGCGGCGACGACCTGGCCGGAGGGCGTCGTGGCTTCCCCCACGTGCTCGAGCAGCACCTGGACGTCGCGAGTGTGCCCGGCCGCAAACGCCGCCGAGCACGTAGCCAGATAGAAGTCCCACATCCGCACGAAGGTCTCGTCGAAGCCCAGGCGCCGCACCTCGTCGATGCGGCTCCAGAAGCGCGAGCGCCACGTATCCAGGGTGCGGACATAGTGAGGACCGATCTCATCCACCTTCCGGACGGCAAGGTCTCCGCGCGGCGTCGCCGCGGCTTCGGCGATCTCGCACACGGCCGGCAACAGCCCGCCAGGGAAGATGTAGCGGCTGATCCATCCGGCTCCGCGGTAGGGCACGTGAACGTCGGCGTCGGGAATGGCGATGGTCTGCAGGAGCATCCGGCCGCCCGGCCGCAAGACGCGCTCGCAGACCTCGAAGAAGCAGCGCCAGTACGCGCGCCCGACGGCCTCGAACATCTCGATGGAAACCACGCGGTCGTATTGCCCGTCGATATCGCGGTAGTCGCAATACTGGAAGTCCACGCGGTCGCCCAATCCCGCTTCGGCTACGCGTTTTCGTGAAAGCTCGAGCTGCTCCCGCGAAATCGTGATGCCGGTTACGCGGCAGCCGGTCGCTTGGGCGGCGTGAAGCGCGAAACCGCCCCATCCGCTTCCGATTTCAAGGACGTGGTGGTCGGGGCCCAGGTCCAGCTTGTCGCAAATGTCTTGCATCTTGGCTCGCTGGGCCGTGGCGAGGTCGTCACACCCTTCCGGCCAGCGCGCGCAGGAGTAGGTGAGCGTCTCGTCGAGGAATAGACGGTAGAACTCGTTGCCAAGGTCGTAGTGCGCATGGATATTCCGCTCGCTGCCGGCCTTGGTGTTGGCCCGCCGCCGGTGACGCCAGGCGTTCAGCAGGCGCGCGAGCATGCTGGCGTGCGACTCCAGCCCCAGGCGCGGACCGTTGCGAAGCACCTCATGCAGCAGGGATGTCAGGTCGGTGCTGGACCATTCGCCGGCCATGTAGGACTCGCCCGCGCCGGTCGTACCGCCCAGGAGCAGGCGCGTGAAGAAGCGCGCGTGATGGATCTCCGCGTCCACCCGGCGAGGTGCCTTGCTGGGTCCGAAGACGCGCCGCGAGCCGTCGGGGAGCTTGAGCCGCAGCGTGCTGCCGGACCACCGCTGGAGGCGACCGCGGATGAGGGCGCCCGCCGCGGCGTGGATGGGATTGATCATCTCGAGCGGTGAGGCTCAGCCGTCGGAAGCGCAGTGGGAATTGTGCCACGCCGGCCGCCGGGCCCAGGTATGGATAGGCAAGAGCTCCGGCACCGCAAGACTGGCGCCAGGAAGGCCTTGACCGGCCCACCGGTGACTTCGGTAACAGTCGGCGTCCTGTGCAGATGGCAAAGGCCGTACAATCGACGTGCGCCGCTCCATTTCACGCGTCACTGCCGATGCGCCTGCCATGAAGTCCGCCTGGATCGACCGCACCCTGGCCGCCCTGCGGAACGCGGGCGGCCGCATCACCGAGCAACGTCGTGTGATCCTGGCGGCCATCGATGCGGCGCCGGCAGGCATCTCGGCCGAAGAGTTGGTCAGCGCCCTAAAGCAGACCAACGCCGACGCGTCACGGAGCACCGTGTACCGGACGCTGGACCTGCTGCGCGACATCGATGCCGTGGAAACGGTGCACCCCTCACCGGAGCAGCACCGCTATCTGGCGCGCCGGACACCCGATCAGCACCACGTCGTGTGCCAGACCTGCGGCACGGTCGACATCATTGAGCGGTGCACCTTCGACTCGATCACCGACGATGTGGAGTTGCAGACCGGATTCGCCGTGACCGGCCACAGCCTGGAAGTGTTTGGGCTGTGCGGGCCATGCCATAGCGCCGCGTCCTAGCGGGCGAATCCGGTCGCGCCCGTCCCAGCCCGCGGTCGACAGATTCGAGACCAAACCCGCCACGTTGTGTCACCATCGAGTGACCCGCTTATGAATCCGGCAGTGCCTACCTGCTGACGCCGGCGGGGCTGCCGCCCTATGGAGCAAGTATGACGTCCACGCCCCATGCCGATCTGGCCACCCGACTGCAGACCGCCCTTGACCTCGCGTATCCGCCGGTGGCGGTGGCGCGCGTCGACGCGCGCCCGTCAGGGGTCGCGGCGTGGACCGACGCGGTGCCGTCGGCGTGCACGTTTTGGCGCCGCGCCGAGGAGCAGGTGTTCTTCGCCGACGAGGCGGCGCACATGGGCTGCCCCATTGGGGCCATGGTGATGGGATTCGAGCTGCCGGCGGCAAAGCAGGAAGAGCTGATGAGTCTGGTCGGCGACATGTGCTCGCTGGCCTACATCCGCGAAGAGGAGATTCCGCACATTCCCCACTTCGATGCCGGTCCGAGGGGCGCCGTTTACGGTCCGCTGGCGACGTTTCCGCTCGAGCCCGACAACGTGATCCTGTGGCTGACGCCCAAGCAGACGATGTTTCTCGAAGAGAGCCTGGGCGGCACGCTGTGGACCGGTCCGCACGACGGCGTGTTCGGCCGGCCCGCCTGCGGCGTGCTGCCAACGGCCGCGGGGCGCGACGCGGCGTCAATTTCGCTCGGTTGCATCGGCATGCGCACGTTTACCGAAATCCCCGACGCCTACGTGCTGGCCGCCATCCCCGGCAGCGCGCTGGAGACGCTGGCGGATGGCCTCGACGCGACCCTGGCGGTGAACGGGACGATGGAGGCCCAGTACCAGGAGATGAAAGCAGCCGTCTAGCCCGGCGGCACGCGAGCCCGCCAAAGAGGATCGATGGGACGTCAACGCGGGCGTCGGGCGAGGCGTGGTTCTGGAGCCGCAGTCGGCAAGGGCTATGGCACAAGGGCGCCACGTCGGGCAACGTGCTGACGGTGGAGTCGATCCACATCGACTGCGACGCCGACGCTCTGGTGGTGAAGGTCCGCCCGGTCGGTCCCGCCTGTCACTCCGGCGAATGGACGTGCTTCTACCGACGCCTGGATTGAACTCGCGAGGTGGCCGGCGCTAGACGAGCACCTGCCGCGGATCGCTCGCGGCCCCGCCGACGCGATATTCGAGGTGCAGGTGAGGACCGGTGGTCCAACCGGTGAGGCCGACGAAGCCGATCGTTTGACCGCGGCTCACGAACTGCCCCGGAGCGACGGGCGGCGGCCAGGTCAGGTCGTCGAGATGCGCATAGAGCGTTTCTTCCGTCTCGCTGTGCGCGATGACCACGATCATCCCGTATGACGCGCGCCGGTCGCCCGGCACGACCAACCCCGCGGCCAGCACCACGCCGTCGTTGGCCGCCACGATGGGCGTGCCCGACGAGGCGGCAATGTCCATGCCCAAGTGGGGACACTGCCCAAAGGTGCATCCGCCGTACTCGGTGGTGATGAGGCCCAGCAGCGGCCAGATATAGGGACCGGCCGCGCCCGCAGTCTGCCCGCTGATAACCTCTCTGGCCAGCCGCTGCGCCTGCTCCAGCGCCTCGGCGGCCCGCCGCTGACGCTCCAACTCCACGAGTTGCCGGTCGTAGATGTCGCGCAGGAGGCTGACGCGGTAGGAGAGGGCTTGCGCCTCACGCTCGAAGATCCGCACGTCCTCCTGGCGCTCCGCCTGCTCCTGCTGCACGCCGAAAATGAGGTCCTGCTGCTCCTCGGACCGGCGCGCCAGCTCGGCCTCGATCGTCTGGGCTTCCTCTTGCAGCTCCTGCTGCCGGTCCAAGCGCGCCGTCAGATCGGCCGTGCGCAGCTGAATCTCGCCGCGTCGCAACCGGAGCTGGCCGATGTCGGCGACGCCGCGCGCCAGCAACCGCTCGAGCGACGCCGCGCGGTCGAGCGCGGTGGCGAATGAGTCCGCCGCGAGTACCGTTTCCAGCAGCGTCGTGCGGCCCGCCTTATACAGCGACCGCGCCTTGCGCTCGAGCACGGAGGTCTCGCTGGCCAAGGCGACGTTGAGATCCCCGATCGACTGGTTGATATCGAAGACCTCGAGCTCCACGGTCTCGAGCTCGCGCTTGACGGCGAGCAGCCGCTGGGCGGCCAGGTAGCGGTCGCGGTCGATCACCGCCAGTTGCCGCTGCAACGTGCTCTCGCGCGCGATCGACGCGGCCACCAGCGCTTCGGCGGCGCGCCGCTCGCTGTCAACGCGCTCCACTTCCTGCTCGGTGGCCTCGATCTCTTCCTCGGTCACCGATTGCGCAAGCAGGGGGGTCGTGGCCACCGCCGCCGCGCCGAGGAGCGATGCCCCAAGAATCGCGCGGCGATTGATGGGCTGGCCGGGCCGCCACAAACGCGAGTGTGAGTGCGAGTGCGAGTGCGTTGGAGCCGGTGGTTCAGGCATAGACCTCCAGAAGCGTCGGGCGCGATGGACGCCGGCCCATCGCGCCTATTGTCAACAATTGCCAAATCGCTATTGAGATAATATCTCAATAAGCGGTCATCGTTGGCGCCGCGTCGGCGGGACTGGAATCATCGACGTGCCGCCACAATGTCGCCATCCCGCAAATCCAGTCCCCGGGCAGGCGGGGAGCGGGAATCCAGAACCGGGAATTGCCGATGATCGTGTCGCTGCGGCCGCGGGTCTTGCTGGCCGAGTTTGTGGGCACGACGCTGCTCGTGTTCGTCGCCATGATGACGACGTCCATGGCGCAAGTCGGGTTCGGCGGCATTGCCGCTGGCGATCTGCTCATTCCGGCCTTTGGCCACGCCTGCATCCTGGCGGGACTGGTGTATGCCATCGGCCACGTATCCGGCTGCCACATCAATCCCGCCGTGACGCTGAGTCTGGCGTCGATTGGCAAGTTCCCGCTGCGGCAGGTTCCGCCATACCTGGCTGCGCAGATTGCCGGTGGCCT
>DAOUKN010000273.1:0-8602 GCA_034421255.1 Chloroflexota bacterium
GAGCGCCGGCAAGCCGTGGTGCGAGAGCTTGGACGCCAGCCTCTCGGTGCCGTCGCGCGAGAGGCAATAGACGATGGACGCCCCGTCGGCATGACGGCGCAGCCTGTGGACCAGGTGGTCGAAGGGGCGGCGCTTGGGACGGACGATGTAGGTCAGATTCTCACGGTTGAAGCTCGAGATGAACCGCCGTGCCTCGGGGATCATGAGCTGCTCGGCGATGTCGTCGCGGACCTTGGCGGTGGCGGTGGCCGTCAGCGCCATCACCGGAGTGCGAGGAAACCTTCCGCGCAGCGTTCGGAGGTTGCGGTAGTCCGGCCGAAAGTCGTGACCCCACTCGGAGATGCAGTGGGCCTCGTCGATGGCGATCTGGTCGACGCGCAACCCGCGCAGAAACTCGTCAAACCCGCCGACTGCCAAGCGCTCGGGGGCGACATAGAGCAGCTTGAGCCGCCCTGCCCGCGCCTCGGCATAGATGCCGCTCACCTCATGCGGCGGCACGGAGCTGTTGATGTACGCCGCCGCGATGCCGTTTGATCGCAGCGCGTCGACCTGGTCCTTCATGAGCGCAATGAGCGGCGAGATGACCAATGTCAGCCCGTCGAGACAGAGCGCCGGCAGCTGATAGCAGAGCGATTTGCCCCCGCCCGTGGGCATCAACACCAGCGAGTCCCGGCCCGCCATGACGTTGCCGATGATCTCCAACTGCATGGGCCGAAAATCGTCGTACCCAAAGCGAGTCTTGAGAATCCGACGAAGGTCGGGCTCGGCGGTTGCTACGCCGCGGAACTCGGACAAGCTAGACGCCGGGCAACGGCTTGCGGTGGTCGAAGCCTTCGTCGGTGCCGTGCCAGTAGCCGATGTCCTCTTCACCGAGACGCCAGCAGAGGTAGCAGTCTTCGCCGTCAAGCTCGGAGAGGAAATCGATCAGCCCGGTGGCGGGGTCGCGGAGCAGGATGTCGCGGGCGCGCAGCCAGGCCACCAGCGGCTGGACGTCCCACAGCCCGGCGATGAGGCGTTGATGGGCCAGGCTCACGTCCACCGCGCCGGCGTCGGACTCCTGGGCGCGCTCGAAGGCCTGGCGATCGGGGTCGGCCTCCAGCCAGATGCGACGCAGCCGCGCCAGCACCGGCCGGGCCTCGACCAGCAGCTCGTTGGCCTCGCTCAGCGTGTAGCGGCGAAGCTCCGGCTCTTCGGGCTCGTCGCCGTGCAGCGCTTCGGGTTCGTCATGCATGGTCAGGCGCAGTATGGCGCAGCGGCCACATGGTGCGCTGCCGTTCGATCTCGTCCGTGGGATACCAGCGCGACCGGACATTGCCCGCCAGGTAGAGCGACCCCGCCACGAGGACCCGTCCGCCCGGAGGACAGATGTCACGGGCGCGGTCAAGGGCTCGGCGCGGGTCGGGCTCGGCGGCGACGGCCGGATAGCCGGCGTCGTCACCGGCCTGGGCGGCAAGCGCCGCGGGCGTGGGCGGCTTGCCCAATACCTGGGGCTCGGTGGCGATCCACGCCTGGACCGTGGGCCACAGCGGGGCGAGGACGGCAGCCGGTGACCGATAGCCCACCGTGCCGGCCACAAGCACGCCGGCGTCGGGCGAGCATTCGCGCCGCCACAGGTCCGCCAGGGCGCGGGCCTTATCGGGATTGTGGGCGCCGTCGAGGATGACGGCGGGGCCGTCACGGGACGGCATGCGTTCATAGCGCCCGGGCAGGGACGCGGCTCGCGCGGCGTCGCGAGCCGCGCCGTCGATTCGAGCGAATCCCCTCGCCGCCAGCGCATCGAGAGCCGCTTCCGCCAGGTGGTCATTCGTCGCCCGGAAGTCGTCGGAGACCGTCGGTCCGGTTTCGATGAGGGGCGCCCCGGCACGTTGCACCTCGTCGATCACCACCGCCCGCGCCGGCACCGACAACTCGCCGATGACCGTGGGCACGCCCGGTCGGGCGGTGCCGGCCTTGTGCCAGGCGATGTCGGCGAGCGACGGGCCCAGGCTCTTTTCGTGGTCCATGCCGACGGTGGTGATGACGTTGAGCAGCGGATCGCAGACGTTGGTGAGATCGAAGCGTCCGCCCGCGCCGACCTCGAGGATCAAGGCGTCCACCCGGGCGCGGCGGAAGTACTCGAACGTCAGCGCCACCCAGACCATGCCGTAGGTGGGTGGCTGGCACGGATCGGCGCGCTCGACCTCTGGCCGGATCCACGCCGCCAGGTCGGCCAAATCGCCGGGGCGGGCCAGCCGACCGTCGAGCCAGAACTTCTCCAGCGGCGTCTGTAGATAGGGCGTGACGTGCAGGCCGGTGGAATAGCCGACGGCCCGCAGTCCCTCCGCGATCTTGACCGCCACCGAGCCCTTGCCGGAGGTGCCGGCCACCAGCACGACGGGCAGGTCGGCTTGTGGATTGCCCAGCGCGTCGAGAAAGCGATGCATGCGCGCCAAGCGTTCGCAGCCCCGCCGGCGTTGCTCAGACGGCGCGCGAGGCTGCGTGGGGCCAGCGGGACCACGGATGAGGCCGTTGATGTAGGCGGCGGCCTCGCGGCCGGCCGCCAACTCCTTGCTGCCGACCGGCGCGGTCGGCCCGGATCGCGGATCACCCATCACCTAGCTGCTCCTTCCGCTGGAACATGCGGGCCGCGTCAGCCGGCTAGGAGTCGCCGGACTCGTCGCGGGCGACGCTGATCCAGAAGTTGATCAGCAGGTGCTCGGCCTGTGCGCGCTGATCGGTGGCGTCGCGCAGCGCCTGCATGTCGATGCCGTCCGCCGTGACTGCGCCGTCGCGCAGCAGGTTGCCGACCGCCATCGAGGCTCGATGCCAGCTGGCCGCCAGGCTGCGGAGCTCGCGGGCTTGCTGTTCCGTCAGTGCCATTCGCCCTCCCCAGGCGTCACGCTAGCACCACGCGATCCCGCCCGGCGGACGGGACGTCTTTCGCCAGCCGCTGCGGTCATGGGTGCTAAACTCACCCGCCATTTTTCAGGTGAACGGACGCGCCGCCGCGCGCCCTTGCTGCATGGCCATTCACCACACTGAGCTCGAGACGCCGCCCGGCCGCGAGCCGCTGCCGGAGTCCGAGCGACCCAAGCTGGAAACGCTGCGGGAACAGCTGCAGCCGCTCAAGGAGCTGCCCGGATCGTCCATCGAGGCGCTCTACGCCGCCCAGGAGTTGTTCTCCTACGTGCCGCCCGAGGCCATGACCTTGATCGCCGAGGAGCTCAAGATTCCCGAGAGCCAGGTTTTCGGCGTGGTGACTTTCTACACCATGTTCTCCCTGGAGCCGCAGGCGCCTTATGTGTTGCGCGTGTGCCGGGACTTGAGTTGTCACCTGGCCGGCGCCCCGAAGCTGATCGGCGCGCTGGAGGAGGAGTTGGGCGTGCGGCGCGGGCACACGAGCCCCGACGGCCAGTTC
This sequence comes from Chloroflexota bacterium, assembly GCA_034421255.1. Classification (GTDB taxonomy): domain Bacteria; phylum Chloroflexota; class UBA11872; order UBA11872; family UBA11872; genus JAJECS01. Next base: position 3,398 of record DAOUKN010000273.1, read on the forward strand.
ACCGTGGAAGTAGTTTCGTGCCTCGGCCTGTGCGACAAGCAACCGGCCATGCTGGTCAACCTGGATCAGCATGGTCCGGTGATGCCTGACGACGTGCCCACCTTGCTCGGCGACCTGCGAAACGGCGCGGGCTGATGGAACTGGTCGTCACACGAAACTTCGGCCGCCCGGAGTCCTGGACGCTGGCGAGCTACCGCGAGGCCGGGGGCTATGAAGCCCTCGAGCGCGTCCTGAAGGAGATGACCCCGGAGGACGTGAGCGACCTCATCAAGGAGTCGAATCTCTCCGGCCGCGGCGGCGCCTTCTTCCCAACCGGCCTCAAGTGGGAGTTCGTCCGCAAGGACCCCAAGACGCCGCGATATGTGGTGGTGAACGCCGACGAGAGCGAGCCGGGGACCTATGTGAACCGCCTGTCCCTCGAGCTGGATCCGCACATGACCATCGAGGGCATGATCATCGCCGCGTACGCCTCAAATGCCGAGCGCGGCTATTTCTACATCCGCGGCGAGTACGGCCTGTCGCACGAGCGTGTGAAAGCCGCCCTGCGCGAGGCCTACGAGGCCGGGTATCTCGGGCAGGGCATCTGCGGTCGCGACGACTTCAACCTGGAGGTCGAGTTTCGTCGCGGCGCCGGGGCCTACATCGTGGGCGAGGAGACGGCGCTCTTCAATTCCCTGGAAGGCAAGCGCGGCAATCCGCGGTTCAAGCCTCCGTTTCCGACAAACTTCGGTGTGTGGGGCCTGCCAACCGCCATCAACAACGTCGAAACGCTGGCCGCCGCGCCCGCGATCGTGATGAACGGCGCCGAGTGGTTCAAAGACCTCGGCATCGGCGACGCGGCGGGCACCAAGATGTATTGCCTGTCGGGCAACGTGGTGAACCCCGTGTGCGTGGAGTTGCCCCTGGGCGTCACGGCCCGCGAGGTGATCATGGAGCACGGCGGCGGCGTGCCCGAGGGACGGACGTTCAAGGGCTTCAAGCCCGGCGGAGCGTCGTCGGCGCCGCTGACGCCGGCCGAGATCGACGCGGCGCTCGAGCCCAAGTCCATGGCCGACTTGGGCACGATCATGGGCACCGGCGGCGTCGTCGTGTTCGACGAGACGGCGTGCATGGTCGACGCGGCGTATCGCGACGCGCTGTTCTTCGAGGACGAGAGCTGCGGCTTCTGCATTCCCTGCCGCGAAGGCACGCCAAACCTGGTCCAGATCTGCGAGCGCATCATGCACGGCCAGGGCACGATGGACGATCTCGACCTGCTGGAGGAGCTAGGCGCCAGCATGATGGCGTCGTTCTGCGGGCTGGGGCACTTCGCGCACCAGCCGGTGCGCGGCGCGGCCAGCCGCTTCCGCGACGAGTTCGAGGCCCACATCCGCGACCGCCACTGCGCCGCAGGCGTATGTTTCACCGCGAACGGCAACGGCCGCGCAGGCTGAGCGTCAGGCGTCCGTCGCGCGGTACGGACACCGGTCCCGAAAGTCGCACCAGCCACAGTGCGGCCCGGGCGTGGCGGTGAATTCGCCCTCGACAACCCGCTCGGCCGTCGTCGCGTACCGGTCCAGCAGCGCGGCGCTGTAGTCAGGATCCGGCGCGATCGAGATGCCGGCGTTGTCGGCCAGGAAATAGGCGTCCAGCCGCTCGACGCGCCGCTGGTGCACCTGCTCCACGCCCAGGGCATAGGTGTGCAGCTGGGCGCGCAGGCGATCCGGCAGCCGCTCGGGGCGGCGACCGCTCTTGTAGTCGATGACGGCCGCGCCTGACGGCGTCTCGTCCACCCGATCGATCACGCCCTCGATGGAATAACCGGCCTCGGGGTCCGGACGAAAGCGAAACCGTGATTCGAGCAGCATGGGCCGGCCGAGGTCTTGGTGGTTGGCCCTCCAGTAGCCGTCGAGGAGCGCCTGTCCGCCGCTCCACATGTCCGGGAACCGCTCGCGGTCCAGTCGCGGCGCCTGCGCCCAATAGTCTGCGTGCATCTGGTCGAGGACCGTCTTGTCGACTCGTTCGCGGGCCTGTAAGCGCTCGAAGAGCCGGTGGAGCACTGCGTGCACGATCGCGCCCACGACGATGCGCGGCACGAAGGGCGTGGGCACGCGCTCGATATAGCGATAGCGAAAGGCCGTGGGGCAAAACTCGAAGAGCGACAGCTTGGTGAAGCTGAGTCGGGTGACGCGCCGTGAGGTCATGGCCGATCGCCGCGGGCCAGAGTTCTGGCCCGACGGCCGGATGCGGCGTCGGGTTTTGCCACACCCATACCATCCGCGGCGCGTGCCGGACATGCGCCGCGGGCCCCGCCGTTCCGCATGGCTAGCGTATTCTGCGGCGCGTGATGCGCCTTCCACCGATGATCTCGGTTCTCATTGGAGCCGTCGTGCTGTGTCTCGTCGGCGGCATCGCGGTCTTTGCCGAATTCGAGCGTCAGGCCGACGAGTGGGGGCACGTGCAGCACGGTTTCTACGCCGGCCCCATCTCGAAGATTGAGCAGCCGTTCCGGGTTCCACATGACTACTTATCCCGCATCGATATATGGGCCTACATCGACGGCGACGGGGCCGCGGGCGACGTGATTGCACGGGTGATTCCCCATGGATCGGACGCCCCGATCCGTGAAAGCCGCTTCAGTGTCTCCCATCCGTCGAACGCCGGAGCACCCATCACGATTCGATTCGCGCCGATTCCCGACAGTCGCGACATGCTCTATATCCTCGAGCTCACGGTGCTCAGCATCCCCCCGCCGTTTGTGTTCATCGGCATCACAAGCTCTGATGTGCATGCAGCTGGCCAAGTGTCTATCAATGGCGACGATTCTCGCGGGCATCTTGACCTTGCCATGCGGCCCTACTGGGTAGGTCGCGGCGGTCGAGTGCTCGAACATCTGATTCGGACGGATCCGCGACGCCTGTTCCTCATTGTCGACGCAATGCTCCTGGGCCTTCTCATCATTTTCGCCGTCGCCGCAGTGTGGGGCGTGCACCCGTCTGGGCACCAGCGCAGTGCCATCTGGCGTGCCGTCCCGCGGAGTGTACTGATTACAGCTTGCATCGCCACTTGCACCCTGACGCTGTTTCTCGTCCTATCCGCTGTTCCTCATTCTTAGCTGCACAAAGTGTCGCAAGAGCAGCTCGGCTAATATGACAGACATCAGGGATCCAGCCATCATTTCCGACCCCTCTTCCAAGAGATCCATCCACACATTATACTGAACAATCTCATGCGCTAGGCTAGCAAAAAACAGAACGCATGCTACCGCAAATAGCAGAGATAAGATCGCATGCTTTGCCACGGATTTGTAGAGTACATATCCCGCGATCGCCCCCGGTACCGCGACAAATGGAGCGACGACGACCTCCCATCGAATCGTGGTTGGAATGGGATCCAACCATGCGACCTGGTGCCCCAGGTATCCCTTGAGTTCGTAGTGCTCCTCGGCCGCGATTACCGCTGCGGCCGCCCCTACGACCAGCCAGCCGGCCAACCAGATCCAGCGGGACCCATTGGCCGGGCGGATTGCTTGTGCGAGCGCCAGGGCGGCCACGATGCTCCAGAGCACGATCGTATAGGTGTTGATCGGCGTGCCCTCGTAGTTCGCTTCCAAGGGCATCACGGAGTAATAGATCGGCACGCCGCCCCCGGGTCTCACTTCCGCGAGCATCACCCAGGCATTGAGTGGCGGCCAGTCGAGGCGTCCGTGGGCCATCGCCGGCAGCACGGCCAGCACGCCGTGCGCCGCGATCCAGACCGCATAGAATCGCCCGCGGTGCAACCAGAACGGCCGCAGGGTCAGGAGCGACTTCCGCGTCAGACGCCGGAACGTGCCACGCTCCACCGGCTCCACGTTCGCGCTATCGGCCCAAAATCCAGCGGACGTCCTCGCTCAGCATCTCCTCGTTCCACAAGGGGCTGAACGTAAGGTCGAGATCCATGCTGCGGACGCCGGGGACGGCCTCCACCACCTGCTTCACCTGTTGCAGGATTTGCGGTCCGGCCGGGCATCCGGGCGTCGTGAGGGTCATGGTCACGGACACGTCGTGGCCGTCGGCCTCGTCGTCGGTGGCCAGCTCGATCTCGTAGATCAGCCCCAGGTCCACGATGTTGATGCCGATTTCGGGGTCGATCACCTCGCGCAGGGAGTCGCGAATCGTCTCTTCCGCCAAGGGTGCGCTCATAGTCGCCTCATGCGAGATGCCTCTCATGCGCAAGCATCGCAGCCCGCGCGCACGCGAACAAGACGCCCGCTAGGCGCGTTCGTATCCCGGCAGGATCTCGGTGCCCGGATATCCGACCGCGCGGCCCGCGGCGATCTCGGCCGTGTGGTCCCAGGTCACGGCGTGCGGCTCGGCGTTCCACGCGCCTCGCGGCGCATCCCAGGTGATCTCGGCCCAGTGGGCCTGGTTGAAGGCATTGGCTTCATACATCAAGCCCACACTGCCCGCCCGCAACACGCGCGTGGGACCGACCTGCAAATCCAGCGGGGCGTGGATGTGCCCGACGACCAGCAGCGCCGGGCGTGGCGTGCCCATCAAGCGGTCGAGCTCCGCGGGGTCGGTGTCGGCCCAGATGAACTCATCCAAATTGACGCCGTTGGCATGGCTGATGACCAGCAGCGGCCCACCATCGATGTCCAGCTCCAGGCGACGCGGCAGCGCCGCCGCGCGCGCGATGATGTCATCCGGCAGCACCTCAATGGTCCAGTCGAAGACATCGAGAATACGGTTGCGCCACCTGCCGCCGGCGGGCTCCGGGGGGAACTCGCCAGCCCCAAGATCGCGTTCGGTATTACCGCGGAGGCAATGGGCGCCGATGCGCTGCAGCTCCTGCCAGGTCTCCAGCGGCCGCGGCCCTCCCAGAATCTGGTCGCCATTGGATACGATCAGATCGAAGGGAGCACGGGCGTCGATGTCCCGCAGCACCGCGCGCAGCGCGGTCAGATTGGCGTGGATATCGGAAACGACGGCAATGTGCATGAGGCGCGTTGAGCGGGGAATCGCGGCGCGCGCGGACGCAGCGGCCAGTCTCCCTTGCCGGCGAGGGTACCGCACTGCACCGAGGGAACGAGTTGCGCGTCCTCTCGATTTCGTCCCGCCCGCGAAACCTGCCCCGCGAAGGGAGACCTTTGCATAAATCGGGGGGCGGGGCGGACCATGGGGCGTCGCCAGGCGGAGGATTGAGGAGCGGGCGTATGCACCGGGATATGGGCCGACCGTCGTT
>DAOUKN010000274.1:0-7992 GCA_034421255.1 Chloroflexota bacterium
ATTCCGGCTTCCGCCGGAATGACGAGAGGGTGGCGACCGGGCTGGATCCGGTTCCCTCTCCCTTGAAGGGAGAGGGATAGGGTGAGGGTCCGGCCTCGCGGGCTTCGGGGCGCAGCACCGGGGCTGGTCGCCGGTCATGCGGCGGGGAGGCAGTGGTGCGAACGGAACAAGCGTTGAGACCAGCCTATTCGGCGCACGCGGGCTCGGGAGACTGATCTGCCGGCCCGACCACGGTCAGGACCACAGGGTTCGCGGCGTCGCCGAAGCCCACGCGCAGCACGTCGGCGTCGAATTGCAGGTCGGCAAAGGAGAGGAGACGCCGCAATCGAGCTTCGCCGTCCGGCTGGGCGGCTGCCGTGGCCAGCGCCTCGATCGCATCCGCGCCGCCGGTCTCCGTGAGCGCGCCGGGCAGCGGGTCGCCGTCGGTCGCGGCCTCGGCCAGGTGCATGACCAGTTGCGCCACCTCGGTTCCCAGACGGTCCGCCAGGGCGGCGAGCAAGAACGCGGGAGTGACCGTGTCGAGGGCGGTGGCGATGGCCATCACGTGCGCCATGCGCGGCGGGCGGCGCTCGCCCTTCTCGATATGGCTCAGGAACGAGTGGGAAAGCCCGCAGCGCCCCGCCAGGTCCCGGTACGACATCCCGCGCGCCAAGCGGGCGCGGCGCAATGCTTCAGGGAACCGCAGCCCAGCCTCCGCGCCTGCCATGGCGGCAGTGTACGCGAATGGTTGACAACCGAAAAGGCTTGGCGTACTCTCGTCGTGTACGGAGCCAGATGTGGTCGTGCCGTGGCCCGGGCGACCATCCGGTTTCACTTGCGAAGGAGATCGCGTGCTCGACGTGCAGATCGACGGCGCCGCAGCCGTCATCACTGCCCAGTCCACAGGCCACGCCGACAAGGCCCGCTACGCCGTTCCCACAGCCGCGCTGCGCTCGGCCATGGCGCAAACGCGCGACGGGATTCGCCTCGAGGAGTTCGAGCGCTTCGAACATGCCTGGGTGAGCCAGGTCATGGGCGCCGTGACCGACGCGGGGGTAGCCCCGGGCATCCGCCGCTACATCAGCCAGGCGTTCGACGACGAGGCTTTGGCGCGCGGGCTGTTGCTGCAAGGGCACTGGCACTGCCCGCGCTGCGGTTCGCCGGGGAGCCAATGGTCCGTTGGCTGTTTGGCCGCGACCTGTCCGCACCCGGGGCCAGTCAGCGATGCCCAGTGGGACCATTGCCGGGTCGCCACGCGCGACGACCTGCTGACGCTGATGGTCAGCGAGGGCTATCAGCGTGCCGGTCGACTGGCGTCAGGAGGCGATGTCAAGGCCCTGGACGCCGAGTGGCAGACCCTTTTGCGCCGCGCGCCGCCGGGTTTGGCCGCCGATCTGTCCCGCTGGGCGGAGCGCTTGCACGAGGCCTACGCCGCGCGCACGACCGACGCGCTGATGTTCGCCGCGCGCCTGGGTCACGCCATCACCCTCGCCGACGAGCTCGACCCGGAGAGTCAGCTCGAATCCGCCCTGTCCGCCGCGGGCCATGCCGCCCGCTCCAAAGCCGCTGCTTGAAGGAGATTCCATGACCGATTCCGCAATCGAACCCGCCACCGCCGAAACCCAGGAGACCGCCGACCAGGCGCCGCAGGACTTCGAGGCCGCGGTCGACCGTGAGGTCGCCGCCCGCGTCGACGCGATCGAGCGGCGCTGGCAGTCAAGGAAGGACCGAGAGGTCCATCGGGAACGCCTGCGCTCGCAGACGGCCGCCGCAGCCAGGGACGACGAGATCACGTCCTGGGTGGCGGACGCGGACCCAGCGGACGTTGGGCGCTGGCTCAAAGACAAGCTCGCGGCGCCACCGGCCGACTCGCCGCCGGAAGCCGATGCCCCGCAGGACGACGAGTACGTCGAGGGGCCGGCGGATGCCCCGTCGCAGGCGGCGGCGCGGCAGCAGCTGGCCGAAGCCCGCGCGGCCGAGCCCAGCCCCGACCTCGCGCCGGCCATGGCCGCGCCGGTGGACGCGTTCCAGTCCATCGAAGCGCGATTCGCCCGTGGAGAGATTGGCCTGGACGTGTACGAGGCGGCGCGGAAGAGACGCGGTCTGGACTAGGTTCGCGGGACCGTTGGGGCGGGTTTCAAACCCGCCCCAACTCGACGCCGGTAACGGGACCGCTGGCTATACTCTCGGGCGCTCGCCCGACTGGCCCGAAAAATGGCTGTCCCACCGGTTATCGAATGGCGCGACGGCGCCGTACGCATCCTGGATCAGCGGCGCTTGCCGGACGCGATCGAGGTGCTGCATTGCACCGAGGTCGAGCAGGTCAGGGAGGCCATCAGGACGCTGGCCATTCGCGGCGCGCCGGCGCTGGGAGTGGCGGGGGCCTATGGCGTGGCCCTGGGAGCGCACATCCACCACGCTGAGACTGACGGCCCGTTTGCGGACTATCTGGACCGTGTAGCGGAAGACGTCGCCAGCACGCGCCCGACGGCGGTGAATCTCGGTTGGGCGGCCCGGATCGTTCGGACTGCCGCCGAGCCGCACGGCGACGACGCCGAAGCGGGCGCCAAAGCGGTGCTGGAGCGGGCGCACGCGCTCGCCGCCGACAACGACCGCCGACACCTCGAGCTGGCGGCCCACGGCGCGAGCCTGCTGGCACCCGGCGCGCAGGTGCTGCACCACTGCAACACGGGGCCTCTGGCGACCGGCGCCGGGTTCGGCTCGGCCCTGGGCGTGATCCAGGCCGCCCACCGCCAAGGGGAGATTTCGGTGTGGGTCAACGAGACCCGCCCCTTGCTGCAGGGCGCGCGTTTGACCACCTGGGAGCTGGACCAATGGGGCATTCCCTACACCCTCATCACGGACAGCATGGCGGGCCACTTCATGCAGCGCGGGGCGGTCGACGCGGTAGTCGTCGGCGCCGACCGCATTGCGGCGAACGGCGACGTGGCCAACAAGATCGGCACCTACACCATGGCGCAGCTGGCGCGCGCGCACGGGCTGCCGTTCATCGTCGCCGCGCCGATTTCCACCATTGACTTCGACACCGCGACCGGAGCCGACATCCCCATCGAAGAGCGCGGCGCGGGCGAGGTGCGCGGGCACGGCGCGGCGCGCTGGGCGCCGGGCGACGCGCCGGTGGCCAACCCGGCCTTTGACGTCACGCCGAACGAGTTGGTGAGCGCCATCGTGACCGAGCGCGGCATAGCGCGGGCGCCCTACACGACCACGTTGGCCGCCTGGCGGGAACCGGTCGAGGCGGCGGCGTAGTGACGAGCTCGGGCGTTGGAGACGCGCGCGCTCGCGTCGGGGTCATCGGCGGCAGCGGCTTCTATCAGATGCCCGGCCTGGAGGATCGCCGCGAGGTCGAGATCGACACGCCGTTCGGCGCTCCGAGCGACAGCCTGGTCGTGGGCGTGCTGGACGGGGTCGAGGTGGCCTTCCTGCCGCGCCACGGCCGCGGTCACCGAATCTCGCCGACGGCCCTCAACGTGCGCGCCAACATCTGGGCGCTCAAGTCGCTGGGCGTCGAGTGGGTGCTGGCCGTGAGCGCCGTGGGCAGCATGCGCGAGCGCATCCCGCCGCTTGACGTGGTGATTCCCGATCAACTCATCGACCGCACCCGCGCGCGACCCTCCACGTTTTTCGATGAGCCCGGTCTGGTCGTGCACGTGGGCATGGCCGACCCCTTGTGCGCGCGGGTCCAGAGCGTCCTGGCCGAGGCGGTGGAGGGCGCCGGGGGCACCGTTCATCGGGGCGGCGCCTACGTCTGCATCGAGGGCCCGCAGTTTTCGACTCGCGCTGAATCCGAGCTTTACCGCTCCTGGGGCGTGGACGTGATCGGCATGACCGCGCTGCCCGAGGCGCGGCTGGCCCGCGAGGCCGAGCTTTGCTACGCCGTCATGGCCATGGTCACCGACTACGACGTCTGGCACGAGAGCGAGGAGCCGGTCACGGCCGCCATGGTGGTGCAAAACCTCATGGCCAATGCGGAGCTGGCGTTGCGCGCGGTGCGGACGGCGATCCCGCAGGCAGTGGGGCAGCCCCGGGACTGCGAGTGCGGATCGGCGCTTGCCGCGGGCATCATCACCGCGCCGGAGGCCATCGATCCGAGCGTGCGGGAGCGGGTGGCGCTGCTGGTCGACCGCCACCTGGGCGAGCCGAACGCCACGTGAGCGTCGTCATCGTCGGCACCGTCGGCATCGACGACATCGCGACGCCAACCGGGCAGGTCTCGCGGATCCTGGGCGGGTCGGGTACCTATGCCGCCTTGGCGGCGCGGCTCTTCGCACCAACCGCGCTCGTCAGCGTGGTCGGCACGGACTTTCCGTCGGACCATCGGCGGCTGCTGGTTGGGCGCGGCGTCGACCTTGCCGGCCTCGATGTGGTCGAGGGCGAGACCTTCCGCTGGGGCGGGCGCTATCACGAGGACCTCAATACCCGCGACACGGAGTTCGTGGAGCTGAACGTCGTCACCGAGTTCACCCCGCGCATTCCGTCGAACAATGCGGACTACATATTCGTGGGCAACATTGAGCCCGGAATCCAGCTGAGCGTCATGGAGCAGCTCGATCCGGCGGCGTATGTGGCTACCGACTCGATGGACCACTGGATTCACGGCCAGTCGGCCGAGCTGGCCGAGGTGTTTCGCCGCAGCACGCTCGTGGTGCTGAACGACCAGGAAGCGCGGATGTTCAGCCGCGAGTCCCGCGTGCCCAAGGCGGTCGGCCCCATCCTGGCGCTCGGCCCGCAAGCCGTGGTGGTGAAGCTGGGCGAGTACGGCGCGGTGCTGGCGCACGGCGGCGAGTGGTTCTCCGCACCGGGCTATCCCTTGCCCGAGGTGGTGGATCCCACGGGCGCGGGCGACGCATTTGCCGGCGCCATGCTGGGGAGTTTGGCGGAGACCGGGGCGATTGACGGCGCCGACCTGCGGCGCGCCGTCGTTTATGGCAGCGTGGCCGCGTCGTTTACAGTTGAGGCGTTCGGCGTCGAGCGCCTGGCCGCGGTTACGCGCGAGGACGTTGAGGCCCGTTACGCCGAGTTCAAGGAACTCGTTGCGTTTTAGGCGCCGGATGGCGATCGGACTCGCGCGACAAGGAGAATTGCATGGCCGGATCGGATAGCACCTTCGAGATCGCCGACGCGGGGCTTGCCGGCCTCGGCGTCCGCCGCGTCCGGTGGGCCGATCAGTCCATGCCGGTGCTGGCGAGCATCCGCGAGCGCTTCGCGCGCGAGCGGCCCCTCGACGGACTGCGCGTCGGCGCCTGCCAGCACGTCACGACCGAGACCGCCAACCTGATGCGCACGCTGCAGGCGGGCGGCGCCGACGTGGCGCTGTGCGCGTCGAACCCCCTGAGCACCCAGGACGATGTCGCCGCGGCCCTCGTCCAGGAGTACGGCGCCGCCACCTACGCCATCAACGGGGAAGATTCCGAGGTCTACTACGACCACATCGAGTCCGTCCTGAACACGCGTCCGCACCTGACCATCGACGACGGCGCCGACCTGGTGTCGACCGCGCACACCAGCCGCACCGACGTGCTCGACGGGGTGCTGGGCGGCACCGAGGAGACCACCACCGGCGTCATTCGACTGCGGGCCATGGCCGAGCAGGGCGTGCTGAAGTACCCCATCGTGGCAGTCAACGAGGCCATGACCAAGCACATGTTCGACAACCGCTACGGCACCGGGCAGTCCACCATCGACGGCCTGGTGCGCGCCACCAACATCCTCCTGGCCGGGCGCAATATCGTGGTCGGGGGCTACGGCTGGTGCGGGCGCGGGCTGGCCAGCCGCGCGGCCGGCATGGGCGCCCACGTGATCGTCACCGAGGTCGACCCGGTGCGCGCGCTCGAGGCGCTCATGGACGGCTTCCGCGTCATGCCGATGCAGGAGGCGGCGTCGGTGGGGCACGTGTTCGTGACCGTCACCGGCGACAAGCACGTGATCGACCGTCCCCACTTCGAGGCCATGCCCGACGGGGCGATCCTGGCCAACTCGGGTCACTTCGACATCGAGATCAATATCGAGGCGCTGGAGGACATGGCCGTGGAGGTCGATGAAGCTCGGCCCTACGTGGACGAGTATCGACTGGCCGACGGCCGCCGCATCTTCCTGCTGGCCCAGGGGCGGCTCATCAACCTGGCGGCCGCCGAGGGGCACCCGGCCAGCGTGATGGACATGAGCTTTGCCAACCAGGCGCTGGCCATCGAGTACCTGGCGTCCAACGCCGGCGACCTCGCGCCCGACGTGTACGACGTGTCGGCGGACATCGACCGCCGGGTCGCCACGCTGAAGCTGGAGGCGATGGGCGTGTCCATCGACACGCTGACCGAGGAGCAGGCGGCCTACCTGTCCGGCTGGCAGGAAGGGACCTAAGCGATCAGCCCGCGTCATGTCCGCCCGCGCCGTCATCCCCGCCGTCATTCCCGCGAAGGCGGGAATCCACGCTCCATGCCACCTGCCGCCGCGCCGGTGAGACCGGGGTCGTCCCCCTCACCGCGCGGACACATGACGAGCAGGCCACAGACACTCACGTCACGCAATCGGGGGAGAGCAGCTTGAGCAATACGTTCATGCAGGCGCCACGCCTGCTGTTCACGTCGGAGTCGGTGACCGAGGGCCATCCGGACAAACTTTGCGACCAGGTGTCGGACGCCGTTCTGGACGCCTTTCTGGACGGCGACCCGAAAAGCCGGGTGGCGTGCGAGGCGGCCACGACCACGGGCCTGGTGCTGGTGCTCGGCGAAATCACCTCCAAGGCTCCCGTCGACGTGCGCCGCGTCGTCCGCGACACCGTGCGCGAGATCGGCTATACGGCCTCCGAGTTTGGGTTCGACGGCGAGACCTGCGGCGTGACGGTGGCTCTCAATGAGTAGTCGGCCGATATCAAGCAGGGCGTGGACGAGGCGCTCGAGGTGCGGGCCCGCGACGGCGACTACGACGACGTCGAGGCATTGGGCGCGGGCGACCAGGGCAAGATGTTCGGCTTCGCCTGCGACGAGACGCCGGAGCTGATGCCGGCGCCGATCGCGCTGGCGCATCGCGCCGCGCGGCGGCTGGCCCAGGTCCGCAAGGACGGCACGCTGGACTGGCTGCGGCCCGACGGCAAGTCGCAGGTCACGGTTGAGTACCGTCACGGGCGGCCCGCGCGGGTCGACAACGTGGTCATCGCGACGCAGCACGATCCCGACATCGACAACGACGCCATCGCCCGCGCCATCGAGGAATCCGTGATCCGCGAGGCGATTCCCGGCGACCTGCTCGACGCCGACACCGGCATCATCGTCAACGGCACCGGGCGCTTCGTGGTCGGCGGGCCGATGGGCGACGCGGGTCTCACCGGACGCAAGATCATCGTGGACACCTACGGCGGCATGGCCCGCCACGGCGGCGGCGCCTTTTCCGGCAAGGACCCGACAAAGGTCGACCGCTCGGCGAACTATGCGCTGCGCTGGATTGCCAAGAACGTCGTCGCCGCCGGCCTGGCGACCCGTTTCGAGGTGCAGGCGGCCTACGTGATCGGCAAGGCCGAGCCGCTGTCGCTAAAGAGCGAGACCTACGGCACGGGCACGGCGCCCGACGACCGCATCGAGGCGGCCATCCGCGACACCTTCGACCTGCGTCCCGGCGCCATCATCCGCGACCTCGACCTGCGCCGCCCGCTCTATCGCCAGGTCGCCGCCTACGGCCACTTCGGCCGCGACGACCTGGCCGACATCCCCTGGGAGCAAACCAACCGCGCCGCCGAGTTGGCCCGTTTGGCCGGATAACAGCCGCGTCCATCGCGGGGTAAATTACGAGGCGGCCCGGCTCTAAGCCGGTGAGGTGTGTGGTGCCCGACTTCTTTGCGCAGCCGATTCTGAACTCGCCATATGAGTATCCGGGCGAGCACTGGGAGCTCGACGACGACGGGCAGCCGACGAACCGCCTCATTTCCGGCCGCCGCGCGGCAAAGTTCGTCACTCCGGTCCCTGCACCGCGGAAGCGGACCGCGCAGCGCCGAATGGTCCT
>DAOUKN010000275.1:0-9280 GCA_034421255.1 Chloroflexota bacterium
AGGCGTGGGCACACACGCCGCGGGCCGCATCGACGACGCGGAGTTGTTGGCCATCGAGGACGCCGCGTGTCCCGGCGCCGGGGCGTGCGGCGGGCAGTTCACCGCCAACACCATGGCCACCGCGCTGGAATTCCTTGGAATCAGCCCGGCGGGCGCCAACGCGGTTCCAGCCACCAATGAAGCCAAGGCCCAGGCCGCGGTTGCCGCGGGCGAGCTGACGGTCGACCTGCTGCGGCGCGACGTGCGCCCGCGCGACGTCATCACCCGCGCGTCCATGGAGAACGCCATCGCCTCGCTGGCGGCCACCGGCGGCTCGACCAACGCCGTGCTGCACTTGATGGCCATTGCCCACGAGGCTGGGGTTGCGGTCGAATTGGAGGACTTCGACCGCATTGCCGAGCGCACGCCGATCGTCACCGACCTCAAGCCCACCGGCCGCTACGTGGCCTCGGATGTCTATGCGGCGGGCGGCCTGGCCGTCATCGCGGCCGAGCTGACGTCGCGCGATCTGCTCCATGCCAACGCGCGCAACGTAGACGGACGCACGGTGGCGGAGATTGCCGCCGCCGCGCAGCGGTCGGACGCCGCCGGCGACGTGATCACGAGCATCGACGCGCCCGTGAAGGCCAGCGGCGGGATCGCCATCTTGCGCGGCAATCTGGCGCCCGACGGCTGCGTCGCGAAGGTGTCGGGACAGGAGGGGACTCCCTTCAGTGGACCGGCACGGGTCTTCGACGGCGAGGGCGCGTGCTACGCGGCGTTGGAGGCGGGCGATATCGCGCCCGGCGACTTCGTGGTGATTCGTTACGAGGGGCCGGTGGGCGGCCCCGGCATGCGCGAGATGCTCCAGGTGACCGGCGCGCTGCAGGGCGCGGGCCTGGGCGGCTCGGTGGCCCTGATGACCGACGGACGGTTTTCGGGCGCCTCGCATGGTCGCATGGTCGGGCACGTGGCGCCCGAGGCCGCGCACGGCGGGCCCATCGCGATCGTGCGCGACGGCGATCGCATCACCCTCGATCCGGTGGGCCGCCGGCTGGAGGTGGCGCTGTCGGACGACGAGATCGCGGAGCGCCTGGCGGCCTGGTCTCCGCCGCCGCCGCGCTATCCGGGCGGGGTGATGGCCAAGTACGCCGCGCAGGTTTCATCGGCGAGCGCGGGAGCCGTGACGAGCGCCTTCACGCCGTAGACAACCACCGCCTTAGAGGCGGCTGCTACATGGGCGGGTGCATGGCCATGGCCAGGGACGTCTCGATGTCCCACACGGCCTGCGAGATGGCCTGACCGATCAGGTCGAGCTTGCGCACCTGCTCGATGCGCGCGGACGCCGTGGTCAGCTCGCGCGTGGACAGGAGCGCCTGGAAGATGCCGCAGGCCTCGGCGAGGCAGACGATGACGATGTCGCGCGGGTCGGGGATCTCGTCGCTGAAGAGCACACCCATGATCCGCAGCTTGACTTCGCGGTCGGCCTTGCCGTCCACGGCCGGATAGCGCCGCGACTTGAACACCCACAAGAAGCTCTCGTCCCGCCGCTCCAGAATGCCGTGCTCCACGAGACGTTCGAGCGCCCGGTCACGAATGACGTCGCTGTGGCGGGCCGTCTGGTGGACCCAGTGGGCGGCGTCGTGCGTGTCGTCGGCCGCGGCGATTCTCTCGAGGGTCGGGTCGAGCAGGTCGTCCCCGACAGGCGTCGCGTCGATCAGGACGAGCTGCTTGAGATCGGTGTCGATGCGGTTCTCCAAGGCCAGATCCATGAGCACCGCGCCCGCCAGGGCGCAGCGCATCGACCAGTCGGAGACGTGCAGAAAATCCCCACCCTCGTCGTCGAGCAGGAGCAGCATGATCTCTTCGGCGAATCTCAACACCGGCCACGCTCCTTTGCGTGCTTGAGAAAGCTCGCAAGCCTGCCGCTAGCATATCGCTCCACCCGCGACGGTGTGCGAGTTGGGCGCGGTGGGAAGGACCGGGGCGGTCGCGCGCTCGTTCCATATTGTCGCCAGCCGACAATATGGCGGCTGCAGGCTTCCATATGTGCGGCTGCCGATAATATGGACGGCCCAGCCGTCCATATATATCTCTACCAGTAATATGGCTGTCGCAGCTCTCCATATGTTCAGCTGGCGGAAATAAGGCCATCGAACTCGCCCATATTGCGTGCTGGCAGTAATATGGAGCCATCCTGACCGCATATGACTGGTTTGGAACATACGAAGCGTGCCAGCGCAGCGAGGTGAAATGACCCCGGTCGAAAACGCTCCCGCCACCGCCAGTCGGCGAGCCGGGCACTACGTCGCCCAGCCGCAGGACTACCGGGCGTTTATACCGTCCGCGCTGCCACCGGAACCGCCGGTACGACTGGAGGGCGAGATTCAAGCTCGGCTCTCGCAGGCTGATCTGGCGCTTGGACGCCTTGACGGATCTATTCAGACGCTACCGGACCCGGACCTATTCGTGCTCATGTACGTGCGCAAGGAGGCCGTGCTCTCCAGCCAAATCGAGGGCACGCAGAGCTCCCTGCAGGACGTGCTGGCCGCCGAGGCCAGCATGCGGTCGCCGAAACAGCCGCGGGACGTCGGCGAGGTCATCAACTACGTGACCGCCATGAACTACGGCCTGGATCGCTTGGAGACGCTGCCGATTTCGGTCCGCTTGATCCGGGAGATCCATACCCGGCTGCTGCACGGCGTCCGCGGGTCCCAGACGCAGCCGGGTGAGTTGCGCACCCGCCAGAATTGGATCGGCCCCGCTGGATGCACGCTCAATGAGGCCACGTTCGTGCCACCGCCGCACCACGAGGTCCCCAACGCCCTGGGCGCGTTGGAAACGTTTATCCATAACCCCAGCGAGTTGCCGGTGTTGGTCCAGGTTGGGTTGATCCACGCCCAGTTCGAGACGATCCATCCGTTCTTGGACGGAAACGGACGCGTCGGCCGGCTGCTCATCACGTTTCTGTTGTGCGAGCGCGGGATTCTTGAGCAGCCCGTGCTCTACCTCTCGCACTTCTTCCGGCAGCACCGCAGCGACTACTACGACCGGCTGCAGGCCGTGCGTGACGGCGGCGATTGGGAGGGCTGGCTGGCCTTCTTCCTACGCGGTGTGGCGGAGGTCAGCGCCGTGGCTGTCGACACCGTGCGCCGCGTCCTCACCCTGCGGGAGGAGCATCGAACCCTGGTAACCGAGCAACTGGGCCGCGCCGCCGCCAATGGCCACCGCGTGCTCGACTACCTATACCGACGGCCACTTGTTTCCGTCGCCAGCGTTCAGGCAATCACGGGGACCGCGTACTCGTCGGCCAATGACTTGGTCGCCCGGCTGGTTCGGATCGGGGTGCTTGAGGAGGTCACCGGCAATCAGCGCAACCGCGTGTTCCGCTACGGCCATTACCTGAAGGCTCTCGAAGGCGGGGAGATAGCCGAGTAGTCCACCCTCGTCTCCTCCGCCGGCACTGGCGTGATCACGAGGACACTCAGGTCCTAGCGGTCCCTGGACCAAGCGAGTCGCTGACGGCTCAGCGTCCGGCCAAGGTGATGGAGTCAAGGATCCCGTCGAGGCTCGTGAGGTCAAACTCGTCGCCGTCCTCGGTGACCGCGACCATTCGGCGCGAGTATTCGCCAGCCGGCAGCGGTCCGCCGCTAGTCTCCGAGTTCAGGTCTTCCGGCAGCGGCAAACCGAACTCGTGCGATGGCGGGGTGAAATGGAACACCTCCGTATAGGTCTGCGCGCCGTTCTCGAGGGTCAGAAAGACCCGGGCGATCGGCTTGTTGAACCGGCAGCCGGCGCGGTTGGCGCTGTCGGCGGCCGTGCGCAAGCGGTCGTCGAGCGAGCGCAGCGTGATGCTCACGTCGCCACCGATCTGCGTCATATCGCACCCGCCGATCAACTCGACCTCGCCGGGGACGTGCAGGCCGAACTCGTAGGCGACCTCGTTGTAGCGCCGGCCGAGGAGAGCGCTGGGGTCGCTGTATGGCCATTGCCCGATCACACGGATGTGGTAGTCCCCGGGATCCAGGTCGAGATCGAGCGCGGGATAGTTCGGTCCCAGTTGCAGGAATTCGACCATGAGGTCCCCGCGTCGGGTGAAGACCTGAGCGAACACATTGTCCGGCGGGGTGTCGGACTCGATCCTGACGAGAATCCGCTTGCCGGGAACGGCCTCGGGGTACGCACTCACCCCCGACCAGATGTTGTATTCCTCGCAGACGCGACTGGAATCGGCTCCGAGGTGCCAGCAGTAGCGCTGGGGCGAGCCCCAGACCGACCCGCTGGGGTGCACCAACCACATGACCGGGAGCGGCGGGACGGGCCAGTTGTCCGGCCAGACCCGCGTGGTTGCCGGCGCGTCATTGTCGGGTTCGGCGGCACCGGTGTCGGTCAGCATCGGCGCTGCCGGTTTGTGCGTGGTTGCCGGCGCGGCGTCGTCGCCTCCGGCCGACCGTGTTTCGACCTCCGGCGCGGACTCCGAGGGCGCCGCCGGCGACGATGCGACATCGGTGCGTCCCGCTGGCTGCGCCTCACCGCCCGGACCACACGCGATGGCTAGCAGCGCCACGCCGAGCGCCGCCAGGAGAGTCCGCAGCGTGCTTCGCATGCCAGAAATACTAGGGCGTTGAGTCAGGAGCCACGGCCGCCCCGGTTTGCGGCGGTCGACGACGGGGAGTCTTGTCCGGTGGCCCAGGCTGCGCGCAGCCTGGGATCGCCTGCCTAGCCTGCTCCCGCCAGCGGCTGCCCGTGGGCGTCGAGCCGGGCGACCTGCTCCAGCAGCCGCATGCTATGCACCACGTCGTGGATGCTGGTGAGCGGCTCGCGACCCTCGCGAATGCAGTCGCGGAAGTCGCGGTGCAGCGCCGGCACCCCATCGTCCAGCTGCGCGTGCGGGTCGCCGGTGAGGCTGGCGGCATCGAGGATCTCCGGCTCGTCGGCGCCGTCGGTGAAGACCTCGCCGTAGGACGGCGGGCGCAGGTAGGCGCTGATGCCGTTGCCGTGAAGCTCGACCCGGTAGTAGCGGCTGCCCGCGTGGCCGATGGCCGTGTGCACGGCCAGCGCGCCCGACGTGAACGCGATGACGGACTGCGTGGCGTTCGTCCAATCGGTATAGGCGTTGTCGACGTGGGCATGGGCCTCGTCCCACTCGCCGCCGCACACCCAGCGGATGAAGTCGACCATGTGGATGTCGCGGTCGTACATCACGTTGATCCGCAGCGACTCCGGCGGCTGCATTGCGGGGTGCTTGTTCATGCCCGCCAGCACGAAGCGGATGGGACCGCGAGCCTCGATGCGTTCCTTGGCGGCGCGGATCAGCGGGGTCCAGCGCCGTTGCAGCGCCACGCAAACCAGCCGGTCGTTGCGTGTGGCGGCCGCGGCGATGCGGGTCGCCTCGGTCGAGTTGGCGCCCGGCGGCTTCTCGACCAGGACGTGCTTGCCCGCGTCCAGCGCGTCCACGGCCACCTGGCACACGTGGTAGGGCTGCATGATGGCGTAGACCACGTCGCACTCGACCTCATTGAGCATGCGGCGGTAGTCGGTGTAGCGACGCGGGATGTCATAGGCATCGGCGGCGTGCGCCAGCCGCTCCGGGTCAAGGTCGCAGACGGCCTCGAGGCTGACGTCGTCGGCGTCGGCCAGCACGGGATAGTGCGCCCGCGTCGCGCGCCCCCCGGCCCCGATCATGGCGGCCTTGAGCATGGCTCGCTCCCGGACACTCTGATATGTGCGCAGAGTCTAGTATGAGCGGCCCGCGCCGGCGGAACCGCATGTTATGCACCAACGGGTCCTGGATCTGCTCGATGCCGACGCCATCGCGCGGGACACGCTGGCCTTCGTCCAGGTTTCCAGTGAGACGGGCGCCGAGGGCGCCGGCGGCGAGCACTTTGCCGCCATTTGCGAGCGGGCCGGGCTCGAGGTGGAAGTCGATCGATTCATTCCCGATCGACCCAACGTCTACGCGCGCCTTCCAGGGACCGAGCCGGGGCGTCCGCTGCTGTTGAACGGCCACGTGGACACGATTCCGCGCGGCGACAGCGATCCGCCGGAGCTGCGGAACGGCTGGGTGGTGGGCCGCGGCGCGGAGGACATGAAGGGCGGGCTGGTGGCGATGGTGCACGCGGCGTCGGCGCTGCGGCGCGCCGGGGTGCGGCTGCGCTCGGACCTCTGGCTGACGGGAGTCGTCGGCCACGAAACGCCGGTGGGCAAGAAGGAAGGACCGAAGCGGCTGGTGGAGCGCATCCGCGCGGGCGACATTCCGGCGGCGGCGGTGATCATCGCCGAGGGACCGCACGCCATCTGGACGGCCGGGCTGGGCGCGGCAATGTTCCGCGTCACGCTGACCAGCGCGCGGGGCATCGTGCACACGCTGCACGTGCCCTACGCCGACAACCCGGCGCGCTGGGCGGGCGCGATGCTGGAGGAGTTTGCCGCATGGGAAGTGCGGTTCGAGGCCGAGGCGCCGCACCCGCTCTGCGGCCGTCAGCGGGTCGACATCGGTCTGGTCGCGGGTGGCGACTATCCGAACCGTCTGCCGACGCCCCTCACGCTGCGGGGCACGCGGCGCTGGCGGCACGGGCTGACGGCAGCGGACGTTGAGGGGGAGTTGCGAGACATTTGCCGGCGCATCGAGGAACGGTCGGGACTGGAGGCGACGTTCTCCCTAGACGCACCGCACGAGCCCTTCGAGACGCCCGGCGATCACCCGCTGGTGCGCGCCCTGGAGACTGCGGCGACCAATGCCACCGGCGCCGCGCTGCCACGGATCGGCCTGGCGCTGGTGACCGACGCCAACATCTACGCCAACGACGCGTCGCTGCCGGTGGTGTGCTGCGGTCCCGAGTACGCCACGGCCCACTCGGACCACGAGCGCGTCTCGGTCGAGCGCCTGCACCGGACCGCCGCGCTGTACGCCCTGGCGGCCATGGAGTTCTGCGGCGTCGGCAAGTGACGCCCGCGCACCAAAACAGTCTCGATAGGCGTTCGGCGGCCGACAGCCCGAGATCGGGCGGCATGATCTAAGGGAATAAGACATGTGACCAATGGATTAGTCCATTGACCAGCAGTGCACATTCTATTATTCTCCTATAGCAAGGGAATATTCCATTGGTGTAGCGCATGAAATCCAATTGCACCGTGGATGGGCGCGGAATCGATGCCGATCCTTGTTTCCGGCGCCTCGGCGAGGCGCGCACGCACGATGGGTAATCCCATGCCTGACCGGCGCTACAGGATGGGGAAGCCGTACTGGCGCCAACTGCTGGAATCGCCGCGTTTCGTGGGGGGTGTCTTGGGGGCGGCGATTGCCTTGTGGATCATTCTGCGCATGTTGGGGATTCTCGACGGTTGGGACCTGCTGACACTCATCCTGGTCATCGCCGGTCTCGCCTGGGTGATTGACCTCGGCCCGCGCAATCCGGCCGGGTGGCTTGCGGTCGGCGCCGGCATCCTGGTGCAGGTAAGCCATCTCGGCGCGTTCAGCGGCGGCGTGCAACTGGGCATCTGGTTGGCCTTCGCGGTCGTTGCCTTCGGCGTCCTGTGGCAAAACGGGATCATCCGCACGCGTCGGACGGTGCGCTTTCGAGGGTGGAAGGACAGCCATGTGGATCTGACCTACACCGGGGACACGCTGCGGGCCAGGGGCGACGTCCGGCGGGGCGAGATCATCTGCCGGCTGTGCGACGTCACGGTCGATCTGCGCTACGCCGACATCACCCGTCCGCCGGCGATCGTCGATGTGACGTGCGTCGCGGGCCGGCTGGATTTGGTGGTACCTATCTCGTGGCGTGTCGGCCAAAACGTCAACACCACGCTCGCGCGCCTGGTGCTCGAGGCGCGCCTGGCCGGGGAACACGGCAGTCCCAGGTCCGCCTCGTGGCTTGGGCGCATGCGGCCGGTCGGAAGCCGGAGGCGCGGCGTCCACAAGGGCGGAGACCCGGAGTCGGACGCGGGCTTCGTTAACCTGCTGGTGCAGGGGTCGTCGCACCTGGGTCGGGTGCGGATTCGCCACACCTGACGACCGGCGTTCGCAAGGACGAGCCACTCGTCCATCCTCCGGCCATTTCGAGCGCCAGCGAGGAATCTGCGGCTATCCCGGTGACCTCGAAGGCAGCCGGTGGTCTGCTGCGGCCCCGAGTACGTCACGGCCCCCTCGGACCATGAACGCGTGTCGGTCGAGGTCTGCACCGGACTGCCGCGCGGTACTCTCTCGCGGCGATGAAGTCTTGCGCTGTCGAGGACTGGTGACGCGGCCTGAATCGGACGAATCTCGGTCCGACGAATCCGGTCCTTTGCTAGGCTCCGAATCGAGGAGCACTGCATGCACCGCACCGGGTAATTGTCACGGGGCGAGTGCGGCATGTGGCCCGGCTCGGGGCTCGACTCCTCGAAGGCCCATCGCGCAAACCAGAGTCGATCCCATGCCTGACCGGCGCTACACGATGGCCAAGCCCTTCTGGCGCCAGCTGTTGGACTCACCGCGTTTCATGCGCGCGGCCTTTGGCATGGTCCTGTTCTTGTGGATCATCCTGCGCATGGTCGGGGTCCTCGATGTCTGGGACCTGCTGACGATGTTGTTGGTCCTATTCGGTCTCACGTGGGCGAATGATCTCGGCTTCCGCAGTCCGATTCCATGGCTGGTGATTGGCGCTGGAGTCCTGGTGCAGGTGAGTCACCTTGGCGAATTCACCGGCGGCGTGCAGCTGGGCATCTGGTTGGCCATGGCGATCGTTACCTTCGGCGCGCTGTGGCAAAACGGGACCATCCGGACGCGCCGGACGGTGCGGCTGCGGGGGTGGAAGGATAGCCACGTCGATCTCACCTATACCGGGGACACGCTGCGGGCCAGGGGCGACGTCCGGCGGGGCGAGATCACCTGCCGGCTGTGCGACGTCACGGTCGATCTGCGCTACGTCGACATCACGCGGCCGCCGGCGATCCTCGACGTCACGTGCGTTGCGGGTCGGCTGGACCTGGTCGTCCCGGTCTGGTGGCGTATCGGCCAAAACGTGAACACCACGCTCTCTCGTCTGGTGCTCGAGGCGCGCCTGGCCGGGGAACACGGCGGGCCCGGGCCCAGCACGTGGGTCGGGCGCATGCGGCCGGTCGGAAGCCGAAATCGCGGCGTCAGTGGAGGGGACGAGCCGGAGCCGGACGCGGGCTTCGTGAACCTGCTGGTGCAGGGGTCGTCGCACTTGGGCCGGGTGCGGATTCGCCACGCCTGACGGCGGGAGCTTGCTCCCGCGCGGCGACTTTGGGCCGCAGGCGCTCCGGGCGGACCAGTCGTCTTTCGAGTGAGTCGCTA
>DAOUKN010000276.1:0-9667 GCA_034421255.1 Chloroflexota bacterium
CTCGTCGACGCTGTAGGCATGCGCCCCCGAGGAGAGCACATAGACCAGTCCCGCCAGCAGCGCCAGCGCCGCCGCGCGGGCCCCGTCGAGTCTCGACGCGCCGTGGTCCATGACGCCGCCGTCCGAGCTCGCGTCGGCGGATGACCTATTCAAGCTCCGCCAGCGCGCCGCCAGGGTGACGGTGCGCCGGGAGACCAGGAGGCCTCGCGGAATCGCTCGCGCAATCGGAAGTCGAATCGAATAGTCGCCGCAACCGACGGTGCGACTGAGTATGGCCGCGCCCGGTCCGCGCTCGCCAGCGCGACGCACAGGCGTCCACCGATCCCGCACGCTCCGGCTCGCGGAGCGCGACCACGCATGGGCCGCCCGATTGAATGATATATCGCATTGCCCAAGGGATTATTCCATTGACAAGGGAGGCTTAGCGCGTTATTTTCTCAGAGAAGGAATTGGTTCATTGGCTGAACGCATGGAATTCACGCTAACGACTGACGCTGGCGAGTTCGATACGGACTCACTGTTCCGCCGGCTCTACGAGGTCCGCACGCTAATCCCCGGCGGCTACGAGCCCTATTTCCGCGAGCGCGCGCGCTATCTGAGCACGCTCGCCTCGGCGAAGGTGGAGGGCAACCCGCTCGGCTACGAAGAGGCCCGGATCGTGTTTTCGGGCGAGGCCGAGCCGGCCCGTCACGAGGAGCGCGAGCTGACGAACCTGCTGGGCGCGTATGAGCTGATGGAGCAGCTGGCGGCGGACCCGACGGCAGGGATCGACCAGGGACTGCTGCGCGCCATGAACTCGCTGATTCTCGAGGGCTTGCCGGAGGCGATGTCACGGCGCCGCGGGCAGTACCGCACCGGACCCAGCCTGATCATGGACGAGGAGTCGCGCGAGATCCGCTACCGGCCGCCGCCGCCGACCTGGGTCCCGGACCTGATGGACCGGCTGGTCGCCCACATGCAGCAATGGACGGCCGAGGGAAGATATCCGGCGCCGATCATCGCGGCGCTGGCGCACGCCGGCCTGGTCGCGGTCCATCCCTTCGAGGAGGGAAACGGTCGGACGGCCCGTCTCCTGGCCGAAATGATCCTGCACCAGGCGGGATGGTCGGCCGAGGGCATGTTGGCGCTGAACGTGGTGCTCTGGCGCAACCGCGACGGCTACTACCAGGCACTCCGCGACACGCACGGTCTGGACTTCCAAGCGGCGGTCGATGGGACGCCGTTCGCCGGGTTCCACACCGACGCCCTGAGCACGGCCGCCACGATGCTCGAACACTTCGTCGTGGCGTTCAAGGGGCGTCAGGACGCGTGGCGAGACGAGTTCGGCGCACGTCTGAACGAGCGGAAGACGCTAGGCCTGACCTACATCATCGACACGGGCTCCGTGTCCAGCTCCATGTACGCGCGCCTGATCGGCGCGTCCCCATCCACCGCCTACGCCGACCTGACGCACATGGTGTCCTGTGGCGCCGCCGTGCGATCGGGCAAGGGGCGGAATACGCGCTATGCGGTGCATCCGGACCTGTTGGCCCAGCTGCGCGCCGCGGTCGAGCGGTCGGGTTGGGCGGAGGCCCAAAGGAGCAAGCGCCGCCGGCGCGACTCAGGCGGCGGCGATGATTCGGGTCGGTAGCTGGACGATGCTCACACGGTAGCGCCGGCGTCGGCTTGGCGCCGGGTGAGTCGCTACCCCACCAACGCGAACGGCCGGTACGACCGCGCGGGCCGCGCGACGGGGCCGAAGCGGTCGTACAGCCAGTAGGCCAGCGCCTTGATGGCGTGGTTGTCGCGATCGATGGGCAGCTCCGAGATGGGCCGGTCGTCCCGCGTTTCGTGGTAGCGGTAGCTGCCGAACTCTTGCATCAGCGCGCGGCAGGCCGGCGCCACGGTGAGCCGCGGCTCGCCGCTGGCCGGGTCCCGCAGAAACGTGCGCAGCCGGTCGATGCCGTCCTGTATCCGCACGGGTCGGGACCGCAGGCGCAGCCCGGCCAGCGCCTGCCAGATCTCGACCTGGCTGGCGCTGGCGTGGTGCTGGCGCCCGGCGATGTCGATCACCCCGCCGCTCACGCGGGGCCACCACCAGCGCCGCCGGCACTCGGCGATCACCTCGGCGGCCACCATGCGGCGGTGGTAGACCTCGTCGATCACCCGCGCCACACCCGCCGCCTCGGTCACCGCCAGCACGGCATAGGCGCCGGCATACCCCGGATCGATGGCCAGCTCAACGGACTCGACGCTGGCCGGGTCGACGGATGCCACGTGCCGCGCCGGTTCGAACTCGGGGAACACGAGGGTCGCGGGCGGGCAGGGCACGCCGCCGAAGCGCTCCCGAAACACCGCCGCCGGATAGGTCGTTTCCAGCGCCTCGATCTCGGCGTCGGCGCGCCCGCCTGGAAACAGCGTCCGGTTGGACCAGGTGGGGATGGAGAAGGACGCCGCGCCGTCGACATTCGCCACCCGCCAGGCGCTGAAGTGGTCGGCATACCAGCCGCGCGAGCCCTCGAAGGTGCCGCTGAGCCAGAGCCAGCCCCGGCGCTCCGCCACCCGACCGCGCAGCCGCAGATAGACCTCGTAGGGCAGCTGGGCCGCCTCGCAGCCCAGAATCCCGTCGGGCGCCTCGCCGGCCAGCCGCGCCGGATCGCGGGCCGACTTGGTCACGATCCGCGCTCCCGTGCGCAGCGTCAGGCGGCATTGCTCCGAGCTGGGGAAGCTCAGGCTGTCGACGGCGCCAATGGCGGCAAACGCCTCGGCCAGGTAGCGGAACTCGGGCCGGCACAGCTCGTAGTCCGGGCCCACCAGCCAGTAGAGCCGGCCTTCGAGGCAGCGGCCGAACAGCTCCATGGCGGCGCTGCGGCTCTTGCCGGCGCGCTCGCCGCCGGCGATCAGGCGAATGCGCGCGGACGAGTCGTGCGCCTGCCGCTGCTCGGGACTGGGCGCGTAGCCGACGCGCCGCCACAGCGCCTCACGCGCTGTGCGCGAGGCGGGCGCGAATCTCCTCCAGCAGGTTCACCAGCGCGTCCTCGGACGCCTCGGCGGAGCGGTCGAAGGCGTACTGCATCACCAGCTCGGTGGCCCAGCGCTCGCCTTCGCGCGCTTTGTCGATGACGGCCGTGCAAATCTGGTCCGTGTGCTTCTCGGCCAGTTCGCGAAACCGGGCCGGGAACTCGTGCGGCGACGGACGTCGCCTGGTTGCCATCACGATCCGGCCGCCGGAGCCACGGGCGTCGCGTCCGCCGTTTCCGCGGCGCCTTCGCGGCGCCACAGCTCGCGCCGGACCTCCGGGTCGTCCAGCATCTCCTCGCGCAGGATCTCCGCCTGCATCTCCGCCGCGTTGGCGATGCCCAGCTTCTCCTGCATGGCCCAGCGCCGGGACGCCAGCTTGGCCGCCACCAGGTTGGCGGCGTAGGTGCCCTGGGCAATCTCATCCGCCGGGGCCAGGGCCTCCAGCTTGGCGCGCACCGCGTAGTAGCCGTTGACGTCGCGGGGCGACAGGCCGAGCCACGCGGCGTCGTCGTCGCCATAGACGTAGACCGTTTCCCGCACCCGGTGCTCGACCAGGCGCCAGGCCAGCTGCACGATGCGCTCGAGCGCCTGCTCGGCGTGCCGCGTGATCTGGTTGAACGACAGCCGCGCCGCGTTGATCAGCTGGTTCAGGTAGTACCCGCTGGTGTTGCCGTCGGGCGCGATGCCGAAGAGCACCGTGGGCACGCCCGCCTGGTCGATCATCGAGCGCGTGAGGGCGATCAGCTCGTCCAGATCGGGCGGCGTGCCCGACCACTGCAGCAGGCTCAGGTCCTCGCCGGGGAACAGCGGCAGAATCTCGCCCGGCCGGAACTCGATCGGCGGCGGGCGGCCGTCGTCGCCCAGGGCGGCGTCGCTGCCCGAGAAGCCGGTGAGCTTGGGCGTGGGATAGGCGTAGAGGTGCACGGCGTTCTGCTTCATCGTCAGCAGCCGGTCGAGCAGCGGCACGAGATACTCCACCGACGCCAGCATGGACTCGCCGGCCTTGTCCGGCTCCCGGCTGGGCGACTGGTTGCCGTGCGCCATCACGTAGGGCACCGCGCCGTAGGCGTGGCGGCCGCGCCGCACCAGGTGGCCGTCCACCAGGTAGGCGAAGTGCTCACGGTCCCAATACTCGATCACGCGCACGCTGCCGCCGGCGGTCGCGGGACCCTCGCTCGCCGCCGCGCGGCCCGCCGGCGCGAGGCGGCCCGACCGGCGGTCTTCGACCAGGCCGTAGCGCCGCATCATGAGCCACTTGGGGCGCTCGGAAATCTCCAGGCAGGCCTCGATGCCGTCGTCGCCGATCAGCGGAAAGAAGGTCAGCACGTCCACGTCGCGCCAAGCCAGCGGGAACGGCGCCGCGCGCTTGAACCGGGTCGATCGCTCATTGAAGCCGGCGTCCGTCTCGGGACCGGCGTCGCCGCGGCGCGGATAGCCCGTCCATCGCTCGGGCACGTAGACCAGCTTCATCACGCCGGTGCCGTCGGCCACCAGCGCGTCCACGAACATGCCGAAGATGTCGCGCCCGGCGTCGTTCTTCATGCGCCGCAGCGCGGCGGCCGTCCAGCGCTCGCGGCGCGAGGCGTTCGCCCGGCTCTCCGGCGTTTGGTCGGCCGGCGGCACGCTGATCGTGGGGTGGTTGGCGGTGAGGCTGCCCACGACCCGCTTGAGCTGCTCCCGCGCCAGCGGCGTCCGAACCTCGCGCGTCGTGGCCCGGTAGGCCGCCGGAATATCGACCGGCTCTTCCATGAACCGCAGCCGCCGCAGGCGCTCGATGCGGGCGTTGCGCCCGCCGAACTCGCTCAGCAGGTGCTGCTCCAGTTCTTGCACATGGGTCTCGGACGGCGGCGGCAATGCGTCGTGGCGGGACTCGGACAAAGGGGCCTCCCGGTGTCATTGGCGGGGCAAGCGCGGGCTGCGCCTGCCGGCTACAGCCCCAATCCTAGATCGTTACAATAGTAACGCCAAAGACAAGTTGGTAATCCAGCAGGCATTCTCGGAACGCGCGTTCGCGCCGCGGGGTGCTAGACGCGAAGCGCGTCGCTCAGGACCGTCGCGGGCGGATGAGGTCGGCGAGCCGCAGCCGCCAGATCACGAGCAGGTATTCCACGACGTCCCGCAGGCCCAGCTTGGTCTGTCCGCGGTCGCGCTCGCGGAAGTAGATCGGCTCCTCGACGATGCGCGCGCCGCCGCGGCTGAGGCGGTGCAGCAGCACGACGTTGAAGGCGTAGCCGCGCGCGCTGACCCGGCCGACGTCCGCCGACCGCAGCGCCGCGGCCCGGATGGCCCGGAAGCCTGCCGTGCAATCGTGCACATGCCGCAAGCCGGCGACCCAGCGCGTCAGCTGGTTGCCCCAGTGCGACAGCAGCCGACGCTGCGGGCTCCAACGGTCGTCAATGGCGCCACCGGCCACATAGCGGCTCCCGATCGCCGCGTCGGCGCCCGCGGCGAGACGGTCCAGCAGCCGGCGCGCGTCCGCGGGATCGTGTGAGAAATCGGCGTCCATCTGCACCACCGTCTCCGCCCCCAGCGCGTCCAGCGCATGGCGCATGCCGCGCAGGTAGGCGTGGCCCAGGCCGCGCGGGGGACCTTCCAGCAGATGCACGCGCGGGTCGCCCACGGCGTAAGCCCGGACCAGGTCGCCCGTGCCATCGGGACTCTGGTCGTCCACGACGAGAACCGCGGTGTCGTCGCCGGGATGCAGCGCGGTCAGCCGCTCCAGCAGCGGCGTGATGTTGGCTGCCTCGTTATAGGTGGGGATGACGAAGCAGACGCGAGGGTTTGTGGATGGCGACATCCGCCGCAGCATGCCACCGCGCGCCGCCGGCTGTCATAGCCTGACGCTGATTGAGCCGTGGTCTCCACGATTCGCTACCAGCCGGCCACCTCTTATAGCCGCACGGTGCGGCAATAAAAGACGCACCCCATTTGCCCCCGTCGCTTCCCACGAACGCTGCGTCGATCCCGTTGACCCGGCGATCTCGGTCATCCTTCCCTGCCTGAACGAAGCCGTGACGGTGGTCGCGTCCGTGCGGGCAGCGGTGCAGGGCGTCGCGTGCACGGAATTGCCTGGCGAGGTGCTGATCGTCGACAACGGCTCGACGGACGACTCGGCGGCGCTCGCCGAGGCGGCGGGGTCACGTGAAACATCTGACCCACGGAGTCGCTCGCGAGACGCCGCAGCCGACCCTTAAGCGCCGGGCGCCTCCTGCCGGCGCAGCCACACATCCATGGTGCTCGGCCCCCGATTGGCCCAGGCGAAGTAGGGAATGGCGCGGATGGCCACCGGACCCGTGGGCGCACCGTCCGCTTGGCTATCGCCCGACGCCGACTGATAGAGCGCACCGCGCTCGGGCGTCCCCGGTAGCGGGACGGCCGTCGTGTCCAGCAGCGTCATCCCCGGCAGTCGCTCGTCGGCCGGCCCGGTGGTGACCGCCGCGTCATCGGGCAGCGCGAAGGCGTCCTGCTCCAGCCCCGGGCGGTCGTGGGATTCGACGCAGTAGATCAAGGGTCCGCGCGCCAGCGCCACGCGACCGACGTTGGCCGTCACGCGCGGGTCGCTCACCAGGCGACGCGGCGGCATTGGCAGCCGCAGGATCACCCGGTCGCCCGGTGCCCACACTCGGCGCAGGGCGGCGTAGTCGCCGGCGGACAGGGAACGGTGGAGATTAGCCGGTGCGGGGGCACGCCCGGAGGCCCCCTCACCCCAGCCCTCTCCCTCAGGGGGAGAGGGGGCCGGAACCGAATCGGCGGGTACTACCTCAACGGTCGCGGCGTCGCACCACCCGGGCACGCGCAGCCGCAGCTCCACCGGGCTCTGCGGCGCTCGGCGAACAGTGAACCGGACCTCGCCCGACCACGGATAATCCGTCTCCACCTCCAGCGACAGACGGCCCGCGCCCGGCACGTCGGCGTCCACCCGGCCTGCCACGAACTGGTTCACCCACAGCGCGCGCTCGGACACGCCGTAGAGATAGCCGGGCAGGCTGGCGAGCAGGCGCGCCAGGTTGGGCGGGCAGCAGGCGCACTCGAACCACGGAACCCGGGCGTGCCCCGCGGCGGCGCTGAGCGGGTTGGGATAGAAATAGTGCGCGCCGTCCAGCGACAGCCCCGCCAGCATGCCGTTGTAGAGCGTGGTTTCCAGCCAGTCGGCGTAGCGCGCCTCGCCCGTGCCGGCGAGCAGGCGCCAGTTCCACATCACGCCGGCCACGGCGGCGCACGACTCCGCATATGAATTGCGGTTGGGCAGGTCGAAGGCGTCGCCAAACGACTCGCCGGCCCAGTGCGCCCCCAGACCGCCGGTGACGTAGACCCTGGTCTCGTAGGCGCTGCACCAGAGCCGCTCCGCCCCTTCCCACAGCGCGCCGTCCTCGAGCTCCAGGCCGGCGTCGGCCAATCCGCAGGCCAGGTAGATCGCCCGCACCGCGTGTCCCGCGATCTCCTGCTGCTCGGCCGCCGGCTCGTGGTCCTGCAGATAGCGATACCCACCAATCCGCGGCGGCTTCCGACCGCGTTGGTCGAGGAAGAACCGCGCCT
Organism: Chloroflexota bacterium; assembly: GCA_034421255.1. Taxonomy (GTDB): domain Bacteria; phylum Chloroflexota; class UBA11872; order UBA11872; family UBA11872; genus JAJECS01. The sequence goes on from DAOUKN010000276.1 coordinate 7,537, forward strand.
GCTCGGCGAAGACGCGCCGGTCGGTCTCCCGCGCCAACTCGACCAGCGCCAGCTCGATCTCGGGATGTCCGTCCGCCGTTTCTCGGGCGTCGGGACCGAACTCGGCGCAGATGTGATCGGCCAGCCGCACGACCACGTCCAGCAGCGTCTTCACGCCGGTCGCGCGGTGGTGGGCGATGCCCGCCTGGATCAGGTGCCCGGCGCAATACAGCTCGTGCTTGTTGACGAGGTCGGTGTAGCGCTGGTCGGCCCGCTCTAGCGCGAAGTAGGTATGAAGGTAGCCGTCGGGCTGCTGCGCGGCGGCGATGTCGTCGACCAGCGCGTCCACCAGCGCCCGCAGCCGCCGATCGTCGCGCCCGGCCAACGCCCAGCTGGCGGCCTCGAGCCACTTGTAGACGTCGGACTCGTCGTAGTAGCGCCCGCGAAACGGCGCATCCACGCGGCCCGAGACGCGCCGGATGTTGTCGAGGCGGCCCGTGGCCTCGCACTGCGCATGCTGCGTGGGCAGCGTGACGTCGTACAGCCGGTCGAGCCGGTCGCGCCAGAACCCGTCCCCAATCCGCACCGCCTCGATGGGCACCGGCTGGACCCTGACTCCCGGCGTGCGGCGGGTGTCGGTCACCAGCGCCGTCATGGACGCCATGCGCCGTGGCTCACCCGTATTCCCAGGCGTGTTTCGGGCAAGACAGTCACCATGCCCCGCCTAGCTCCGTGTCGCCGCCGCAGGCTCGATTGTCGTACCCGGCAAACAGCGTGGCTACTCACGCCAGTGCTGAGTATCCCGGGACCGGCTGTCACCACCCCGCTGGCTTGATGATGATTCCCACCTCATCCCTCAGTCTGTCGGGCAGCCGGCTTCGTCGCAGGTGGCTCTTCCAGAGGCGCTTGACGTAGGTTGCGGCGTCTGCCAGCTCCCTCGGACTGCTGTTCTCGGGGTCGGGATTGACGAGTGTGACTCGAAGGCCCAGATCGTCCCGCACGTACCGCATTGCGCCTGAGAAGTCCGCGTCATTGGACATGACCACCGCCTGCTCGTACTCCGCGTTGAATCCGTCAACCAGGAGTCGGGTGGCGAGGTTCACGTCCGATCCCTTCTCCTCCGAGTCCCTGACCAGGACGTGAGGCGGCAGCCCCACCACCGGCTCCGCCAGAGGACGGCGCTTCACGCCGGACCGGAAGACGCCGAAGTAGGCATCGAATCCCGGCAGCGTCGCCAGAGCTCTCAGGTAGATGAGCTGACGCTGGGCTTGTCCTGGGTTGCCGGGGCGCACGTCCAGGCGGGCCGTGAAGTAGCAGATCCTGCGGATGTCGTCCTGGGGAAAGAGGGTCTCGGCCAGCTTCCGCAGGTCGAGCCACCTGAAGGGCGTGTCCTTCAGGGCGCGGTAGTAGAGATTGAAGCCGTCGATGTACAGGTTCGTAATCAAACCCTACTCCCATACAAAGACAGAGACCGCCCCGAAGGACGGTCTCGACCCCACCGTCGAATCGATAGGGGTGGTGACCAAGCATACTACGAGCGGAAACTAGATCCCCACATCACCGAATACCCTGGCGGTATCGCACGGACGCCTGCCGCCCCGCGCGCAGGGTCTGGTGGTCGAGGGGCCGCGCTGCGCCAGGAGGAGTTGCGGGAAGCTTGGTAGCGCGCCCGGCGTCTTGAGGCGCCAGGGACCATCGCCCCGATGGAGTGAGCCCAGCGCGTGGCAAACCGAGCGGAACCCAAGTAACCGGAGGACCTTGATGGCCTGGAAACGTCCCAAAGAACTCACGAGCACCGCCGAGCTCGAAGAAAGCTCTGACATTGCCCTCGACTTCGGGCGGTTCTCCTCCGCCAGCGGTCAGGGGGTGGTTCCGGTCGTGGCCCAGGATGTCGAAACCCGCGACGTGCTGGTGCTGGCCCACGCGAACCGGGCCGCCGTGGACCACACCCTGCGCGAGCGGGTGGCGGCGTTTTGGAGCCTGTCGCGCGACCGCCTGTGGGTAAAGGGGGAGACCTCGGGCAACCAACTCGATGTCGTCGACGTGCGCGTGAACTGCGAGCAGAACTCGCTGCTGTATCTCGTCCGCCTGCGCAAGGGCGGCGTGTGCCACACCCTGGAGGACGGAGTGGCGCGCCACAGCTGCTACTACC
>DAOUKN010000277.1:0-19898 GCA_034421255.1 Chloroflexota bacterium
GCTCGATGAACTGCAGGGTCATGTAATAGACCACCGAGCCGGCGGGGCCCGGCACGTCAATGGTGCGGTAGACGTAGGCCAGGAACATGGCCAGCGCCAGCGCCAGGATGACCGTGCCTGCAAAGATGAGGAGGACGTAGCGCTTAACGCCGATGCCGAGGGTTAACCAACGTCGTGAGCGCATGCGCGGACGAGCCTCCTGCCAACGAACGAGCCCGCCGTCGTCGCGACCCTGGGACTCGGCGGCGCGGAGTACCCGGGTGGCCCAGGAGCCAAGTATACGCCTCGCTCGATGCCACGGCCGCCTGGGACGCGTGAATTTCACGCGGTGCGGCGCCGAGCAACAGCGAGTTGCGGCCGCCTCGGTAAGACGGCGGCGAATTCGGAGTAGGCTGCCTGCATGCCGCACACGCGCTCCATCCTGAAGGCCCTGTGACGCCCGCGATCCGGCTGTTGGCCCTGGACCTCGACGGCACCATCGTCAGCGGCGAGCACGGCGTCACGCCGCGGGTTCGGACGGCCATTCGCCGCGCCCAGGCGCAGGGCGTCGCCGTCACCATTGCCACCGGGCGCATGTTTCGCTCCGCGCGGCGGTTCGCCGAGGATCTGGGAATCACGGCGCCGATCATCTGCTACCAGGGCGCGCTGGTGCGCCATCCAGTCACCGGCGAGACCCTCCACTCCAGCACGATGCCCGTCGAACCCGGCCTCGACGTCGTCGCCTTCGCCAGGACGCGCCGTTGGCACATCAACGCCTACGTCGACGACGAGCTCTATATGGAAGCCGCCACGCCCGAGGGGCGCTTCTATGCCGAGACGTCCGACGTGCCGATCCGCCTGATCCCAGATCTCGGGGCCGCCGTGCTCCGCGGCACGACCAAGCTCGTCATCGTGGCCGACGAGGCCGACGTTCCGGCGATCGTGAGCGACCTCGACGAGCGGTTCCGGTCGGTGCTGGACATCACGCGCTCCCATCCGCGCTTCGCCGAGGCCATTGGACAGGACGTGAGCAAGGGCCAGGCGCTGCACCTGCTCGCGCGGGCGCTGGGCATCGCGCCCGAGGCGACCATGGCGATCGGCGACAACTTGAACGACCTCGATCTGGTCACGGCAGCCGGAATCGGCGTGGCCATGGGCGACGGCGATCCGCGCGTGCGCGCCGCCGCCGATTGGGTCACCGGGACCTACGCCGACGACGGCGCGGCGCTGGCCATCGAGCGGTTCGTGCTGGGCGAGGACGGGGCGCCGTGAGGCGGAATCGAGGGCCACGCGCACCCGAAATCAAGCGGGGCATAGGCTCACCGGTGGTAAACTAAAGCTAACCACCCCAGTTGCTTCGCCGGCTGGGATAGAGGCCGCCTGCGGGCGGCCTCTGCTACGTTTCGGGCATGGACGCCAACCTCTACGTGGACGGTTTCAACCTCTACTACCGGGCGCTTCGACGCACGCCCTGGCGCTGGCTTGACCTGCAAGCTCTTGCCCGCGGCCTGCTCGAGCCCAAGTTCACGCTTCACCGTATCCGCTACTTCACCGCACCCATTCGGAGCGGACCGGTTGACCCTCAGAAGCACCGCCGACAGCAGGTCTACTTGCGCGCCCTGCGCACGATCCCGCAGCTAGATATCCACGAGGGGCGATTCCAATCCAATACCGCGAAGCGGCCGCTGGCGGCCCCTCGACCGGACGGGCAAGAGTTCGTCAGGGTCATCGAGACCCGGGAGAAGGGCTCGGACGCCAACCTGGCGGCGTATCTCACGCGCGACGCCGCCAAACGCGACTGTCAGGCCGCGTTCGTCGTCACCGGCGACTCCGACTTCGTGGATGTCATTCGCATGGTGCGTCAGGATTTCAGCTTCCCCGTCCACGTGATCGACCCGCAGAAGCAGGTGAGCCGACGCTTGCGTCATGCGGCGACCCGCTATCAACTTCTCGACCGCTCGCTGCTCCCTCAGTGCCAGTTCCCCGAGGAGTTGGTGGACCGCCACGGCACGATCACGCGACCGCCGGCGTGGCAGGTCGCCGCGGCGTGAGCCCCTCCACGCAGCCCACCGACGCAGCCATTGACCGCTGCGCCCGAGTCATCGCCGGCGGCGGGGTCGCGGTGGTTCCCACCGACACGCTTTACGGCTTGGCGGCCAGCATTGCCGACGTTGAAGCCGTGGCGCGTGTGGCCGCCATCAAGGGCCGCGCGCTCGGCACCGGCATGCCGGTGCTGCTGGCCTCGTCGGAGCAGGTCGCGGTGGTTGGCGCCTCGGCGCCCTATCTCGAAGAGCTTGGCGCGGCCTTCTGGCCGGGAGGCGTGACCCTGGTGATCCCGGCCCGGCCGGAAATCGACGCCCACATCACCGATGCGCGCCGCACGGTTGCGGTGCGCGTGCCGGGCATGGCGGTGACGCGCGAGGTTTGTCGACGCGCAGGCGCTCCGATCACCGGCACCAGCGCCAACCGCCACGGGGACCCACCGCCCACGACCGCCGCCGAGGCCCGCACGGCGCTTGGCGACGCGGTGGACGCGCTGCTGGACGGCGGACCGGTCGGCGGCACCGCCTCCACCATCGTGGACCTCACCGGCGCCCCCCCGCGCATCCTCCGCGCCGGCGCCGTCTCATGGGACGAGCTGCGCCGCATCGCGCCCAACATCGTCGACGTCACTGGTCGCTGATCAGGCGCGTCTCGTCCCACTCGACGCGATCCCGGCTAGGGGCGATTTGGGAACCGCCCTTGAACGAGAGGCTTCCGCCGTTGTTTGAGTGGCTGTCGAGGAAGGTGGCCGCGGTTCGGCGGGTCCGACGTCTAGGTGGGGATGGCTGAAGCGCCGGGGGTGGAAAAAGCCGGATGGCGTCTCGGCATCCCCTGGATGCGGGACGACCGCCGCGGCTGTCGTGGCGGCTCATCCGGACCTTGCGCGATCGCTCGGCCGGCCTTCCACGACTTACGGACAAAGCGGCGGCCGAGTCCCCGCACAATCTCCCGCCACTTCTTCTCCTCATCCGGCGTGACGAAGGTCACGGCCTCGCCGGAGCGGCCCATCCGACCGGTTCGTCCGACCCGGTGGGTGAAAAGCCTCCCCGAGTCCGGCAGATCGAAATTGATGACCTGGTCGATTCCTTCGATGTCCAACCCTCGGGCGGCAACGTTTGTTGCCACAAGCACGGGCGTCGTTCCAGATCGGAAGTCCGTCATCATGCGTTCGCGGGCGCGTTGACTGAGATTTCCTTGCAGCGCGCCGGCGGGATAGCCCAAGTCCACGAGCTGTTTGGCCAGCTTCTTCACGCCGTGCTTGGTTCGGCCAAACACGATGACCGGCGCATCCTTTCGATCATTGAGCAGGGTTTGGAGCGCGCCCAGCTTGTCGCGCTTTTGGATGGAGTAGATCAGGTGCTCGACGGTCGGCGGCGCATGCAGATTCGCGTCCACCTGAACCTTCACCGGATTGCGCAAGTGCCTGGCCGCCGTCTTGGCCACCCACTCCGGCAGCGTCGCCGAGAAGAGCAAGGTCTGGCGGCTGCGCGGCGTCCGGCTGAGGATGGCCTCGACGTCGCGCGCAAACCCCATGTCCAACATCTCGTCCGCTTCATCCAAGACCAGGACTCGCACGTGTTGCAGATCGAGCGTGCCCTGCCGGAGGTGGTCAAGCGTGCGGCCCGGCGTGCCAATGACGATCTGGGCGCCGCCTTTCAATGCGCGGTGTTCCGGCCGCAACGACCGACCCCCATAAAGCAATGTGACGCGCAGCTGCTGCGGCGAGGCCAAGGCCTCGACGACGCTTGCCACCTGGATGGCCAACTCGCGCGTGGGCACGAGCACCAGGCCCTGGACCTGGCGGACCGACGCGTCGCAGCGCTCGGCCAGGGGTATCGCGAAGGCCAGGGTCTTCCCCGACCCGGTGCGCGCCTGACCAATCAGGTCGCGGCCCGCCAGGCATTGCGGAATGGTGGCTTCTTGAATAGGGGTGGGCGCCGAGATGCCCATGCGGGCGAGGGCGGCTCGGCTGGCCGCGCTCAGGGCGATATCCGGAAACGCCAATGAGCCGTCGGGAGCGTCGGCAACCGAGGGGGTACCCGTGGGGCGCGTTTCCGAATCACGCGCCCTTGGCGCGGCGGACGAGCCGTTGCGCCGGGCCGTAAAGCACGGGGGACAGTACACGGGACGGTCCGAGCGTGGTCGGAACGGGACGGTGGTCGACGTCTCGCAGTCCGCGCAGACGGCCGGATGGCCGCGGGAACGGCGCGGGCGACGTGACCCGGTCGGTCGAGATCGAAAAGGCATACAGACATGACTCCATGGGCGATCCAGGATGAGATCGGCGATTCAGCGCGGGGCGAAGAGACGAGTGGGTCGAAGTTGTAAGAGAGAGGGTGGTCCGCCGCCGGGTGAATCCCAAGTGCGCCAAGTGTGGCGCCTGCATTCACCCTAGCAGATAGCCCAGGTGTCATGGGCGGAATCTCGATGCACCAACCGTGGGAGGCTGCGAAGCGCCCACGCCGGCGGGCCGACGCCGCGCCCGAACGCCCCGCGACCAACCGCGGCGGCGTCAAGCGCCAAGGTCCGCGCTAGCCGCTCCGCAGCAGACCCAGCCAGGACCCGTGTCGGCTGCGCACGGCCTTGTCCAGCGCCGCCAGTGCGCCGGCGGCCACGGCCACGCCCGCCGCGCCGAGGAGCTGCGTCCCGAGCTCGTAGATCTCGGGGCTTTGCACGGCAGCCACTGCGCCGGGTACGCCGCCCGCCACGAACGCGGCGCTCACGATGCGCACGAAGCGCCGCAGCACGCCCAGCTTCAGGCTGGTGGTCGTCGTCATCGGTTGTCCCTTCATCCAACTGCCTCCAAGAGTCGCCTCGCGTTCGCCGCGAAGCCCTGTCGAATCACTTGCCTGCTCCAACTCGTCATTCGCTCGCCATGGGGTCGTGGTAGAAGCGCTCGGCGGTCATGACCAGTTGCCAATCCAAAGGGTGGAACGCGCCCTCACCTGCCCTGCGCGCCGCCTGGATCACCTCGCCGAGATGTCCGAGCGCCACGAGCTTGCGGCTGTGGTTGGCGTCGCGGTCTCGCCGCAGCGCCTCGATTTCCGCCGTTCGTGCCATGTCCAGGCCCTCCAGAATCGTGTCGGCGTAGCGGGTGCCCTGGGCGCGGAACGCGCCGTGCGACCCGCGGCCCGTGTTGTAGTCCGCCAGCGCCTCGCGGTAGTCGCCGCCGCGGTGTTCCAGGTGCGCCGCCATTAGCCGCGCCGCGTAGTCCAGCGCCGCGAACGGGTCGAAGGTGCGCCCGCGCATCGCCGGGTGCCAGCGCGGGATGATCTGCGCCAGGCCCTCGGCGCCCGCCAGACTCACGGCCAGTGGGTTCCAATCGCTCTCGATGGTGATCTGCCGCCGAAACACCTCGGGCGCGTAACCGGCGTCACGCGCATACGCCGCCGCGTAGAGTCGCAGCGGGTCGACCCTCGCCCCGTGCACGCGGAACGTCGCCGGGTTTATGACGCCCTGCGGGGAGGCGTCCACATGCAGGTGGTGCCCCGTGCTGTTGCCGGTGGAGTCGCACAGGCCGAGCGTTTGGCCGGCTGCCACGCGTTGCCCCACGCGAATCGCCGGCGGCTCGTCGAAATGCAGCATGCGCCACAGCACGCCCGCGTCATCGCGCAGCGCCACGGCGTTGCCGTAGGGAAACCCATCCCGCACCAGCGGCGCCCGGGTGCTCGGCCGGTCGGTCGTCCAGATCGCCGCGATCGTCCCCGCCGCCGGCGCCTTCACCGGACGGCGGTACACCGACTCCCGTTGCAACGCCAGGTCGAGCCCGCCGTGGCGATAGCTTCCGCGGTCCAGGCCGAACACCGAGGTCACGCGAATGACGCCGTCGAGCGGCGGCAGATAGGCCATCAGCTGGTCTCCCCGGTCATCGCAGCACCAGGGCCAGCACGCCGCCGCCGACGCTCGTGAGGGTCAGGCCCACCAACCCATAGATCACGCTGCGAATGGGTCGAAACTCCGCCCGCGTCACGAAGGTCGCGCGCGCCTCACCTTTGTGCGCCGCCAGGTCCGACCGCAGCTGCGCCACTTCGCGCAGGATCGAGGCCGTGCGCTCGTCGATGCGGGCCAGCAGGCGTCCGTTGCCGTCAGGCGTCACGCGTGCCCCGCCGGTCATGCCCAGACCCGTCGAAAGTCGGCGTCGGCTTCCGCCATGCGCCCCACGCCGTCGGTCAAGGCCTCGTCGCGCCAATGGCCGTCGCCGTTGGCATCCACGAACCAGGCCAGACCCTCGAGGCGTCGCCCGAACACCGCGCAGGCATAGGCGAACGCGTTGGGCAGCAGGCCCGCCGGATAGGCCGCGGCGGAGGGCGCGTCGGTGCGCGCGTTGTACTCCGCGACGATCACCGGCTTGCGCCCCAGCCCGACCGCGCGCAGGGCTTCGTCCCACGTCTGCATGACGTTGGAGCCCCACCGCCGCCCCAGCCGGTCGCGCGGATCGCGCCAGGGCTCATGCCGACCGCCGTGGCCGCCGCCGTCCTGACCGGTGCGGGCGTAGGCGTGCAGCGCCACGCCGTGAAAGCGCCGCGACCGGACGTTTCGCGCCGCGTCCCGGCACCGCTCCCAGAACTCCGCCGTGTAGCGCGCCCACGGCGATGGCTCGACCGCGGCGCTTGGCCGTCCGCCGCGCGGGGCGAACGGTCCCGTGGGCGTGACGAAGAAGCGGCAGGGGGAGCCGGCGTGCGCGCGCCACACCTGGAGCGCGTTCCAGGGATTGCTCGACCCGGCGCCGGCGCCGTTGAACACCCGCGCCATCCACGCCGGGCTCACGCTGGGGTCGTCGGCCTCGGAGCGGCGCCAATTGGGCTCGTTGCCGAACGTCACGTCAATGCCGCCGAATCGTGGCGCCAGCGCTTCCAACCCATGGAGATACGCGTCCAGCTCCGCCTCGGTCCTTGGCTGATCGACGCCGGCGCGGTACTTGACCTTGAGCAGGACCCGGTGCCCGGCGTCGCGCAGCACGCGGCAGCGGCTCGCCATCTCCAGCCAGTGGGCCTGTGCGTCGCCATTGGGGTGGGTATAGACGTGCTCCACGAACAGCGTCGGCACGGGATAGCCCGGCGTCCGCGCCGGATTCCAGAAGTGCACGCCGAGGAGCGGCGTGGGTTCGGGGGTCGGGCGCGGCACTAGGCTCTCGCCCCAATCGCCACCCAGGCAAAGCCGGCCCACTGTCCATTCGAGGCAGTCGCGCGGATGGTTTCCGCGATGAACCCGCTGGCCGAGATGCTCTTGGCGAACACGCTGGAAAAGCGCTGGTGGTTCGCGTTGTAATCGCCAAAATCATCGATGGAGTCGGGCGGGCCGGCACCGGCGTGCGCCCCGAGTAACGACACAAACACGATGGGCGCCGAGCCGAAGGGCGACTCGAAGGTGATGGCCTTCTCGTCGCTCTGCAGCGTGGCAAGCGTGATGAAGCCCCAGCCCGCCTCGGCGCGGAGGCTCGACACGTTGGCGTCATTGCGCCCGGCGCCGTCCTGGACGCTGGTCAGCGCGATGCCGCCGACGTTGGCGGCCAACTTGGCTGCGGTAATGGCCGCGTCCGCGAGCTTGTCCGTCGTCACCGCCGCATCCGCCATCGCGTCTGCGGCCACCGAACCGGCGGCGAGCTTCGCGGACGTGACGGATCCGTCCGCGAGTCCGTCGGCGGCCAGGGGCGGGCCCTGGCCTGGCGCGCCGTCGTGCCGATGCCCGTCGGCGGCATCGAAGGCCGCGTCGACGGCGTCCGCATTGGCGTTGACGCCGCCGACGTCATACCGCTCCGTGGGCAGCGGCTTGGTGAGGTTGAGATTCAGCGTCGTGGTTGGCATCGGTCCTCCTTAGAGCTGGGCCATCTGGCGGTGGGAATAGGGCGCCAGGTGGTCATGGCGATAGGCGGCGAGGCGCCGGTGTCGTCCGTGGGCGGCCGTCGGCCGGTATTCGGTCGCGGAGACGTGCATGGCCCATGCGAGCGGCCGGCCGGTCGCGCGGACCTCGGCCTCGCGCACCAGCACCTCCAGCGCCTCGCCATCCGGGGTGGTGAGCACCACCGGCAACTCCGAGGCCGCCGCGGCCATGAGCGCCTGCTTGAGGTCATGGGCCGTCCGACGGTCCCGGCCCCCGTCTCGCAGCGAGAGCTGGTCGGCAAGCCGCACGCGGAAGTCAAAGACCCGCCGGAATCCGGTGCGCGCCGCGTAGGCCAACGTGACCGACCGAATCACCGGCGTCGCATCGTCGCTTTGGGACGTGAGGCGCAGCCGCAGGTCGATCGACGTGCCGGCCACGGCGGAGCCGAAGTCCACCCGCTGGCCCGAGGCGGTGGCGAATCGGCCCAGCGGTTCAAACGCCGCGGCGCCGCCGAGCCGGTAGGCCGCGTCGACAAAGGCTTGCGGCCCGAGGCGTGCGCCGTCGAGGACCAGTCCCAGAAACGCCGTGCGGCGGGCGGCGGGGCTGCCGTGGAAGCGCGAAAGCCGTAGCTCGCCCGATGAGGCGAAGCGGCACCGTGGGTCGTGCAGGGGATTGGCGGAGTGCCGCGGCAGGATCACCACGCCGATGTCGTCGTCCAGCCCGAGGTACAGCCGCGGGTTGGGCCCCGGAACGTCCGAGACCCACATATGGCGACATTCGCGTTGGCCAAGATCGGCCAGCGGATGCCAGGCGCCGCGTTCGGCGTCGTGGCACATCAGATAGGTCACGCCCTGCTCGCTGCGGAGGGCGGCGTACAAGAAATAGGCGTCGCCCGCGCAGGCCGTGATGCGACCGCGGACCGGCGAGTCGTTGTCCGGCAGCATCTCGGGTCCCACCAGCTCGAACACGCCGGGCCTAAAGCGATAGAGCCCATCCCGCAACGGCAGCCAGAAAGCTCCGCGCCACACGGCGGCGCCGCGCGGTCGGACTTCCGATCCTGACGCCGCCGGACGTGGCCACGGCTCCTCGAGCATCGCCGCGCCGGATGTTCCAAGGCGAAACAACCCGTCGGCCTTAACCAGGTAGGGCGTGTCACCCAGCGACAGAAGGTCCGTCACGGCTTGACCCGGGTCGCCAACCGGCACGCCGGGCGTCCATGTCGCGGCGCTGCCGTCGTCCACCATGCGCGAAATCCGCGGTGCGCCGGATTCCGACGACACGCGCAACAGCTCGTGTCCGACCACGAGGAACCGGTCGGCTTTGCGGGGCTGGTGCACGGCAATGTCGTGCAGCCGCGCACCGCCGTCGAGCGACGCGGTCACTGACAGACGCAGCCAAAAGGCCTGGACGTCGCCGACGCGCGAGGGACGCCAGGTGACGGGCTCGGTGAATTCGGCGGCGCCGGCGCGCCCCAGCGTGGCGGACTCGACGCTCGTTCTGTCGACCCAGTCGCTGACAGGCGCCCACGCGGTGCCCGTCCAGAACTCAGCCGTGAGCGTTGCGGTGCGGCGGTTGACCCGATCGCGCGGGTCCAGCTGCACGCTGGTGAACGGTGCGCCGGCTCCCACCAGCAGCCAGGCGCCGGCGGCGGCCGCGCCGCTCAGGCGAACCTCGGCCGACTCCGTCTGGTCAGTGTAGGTCGCGCCGCCGTCGCTCGTCGCGAGCACGGCGGTCGGCTTCGCCTGCGCTCCCGGATGAGGCGTCCAGGCGTCGCCGTCGAACGTCCAATACGGACCGTCACCGGGCCCGCCGCCGACCGCAACGAACGCCTGGGGCGTCGCCGCCGCGCCCTGGAATACGGCCGCCGAAATTGGCGTGACGCCCTCGGCAAACCGGTGCGCCAGCGTCCAGCGGTCGCCGTCGGTCGATTGGTAGACCGCCGAGCCGATCAGCGCGTATTGCACGCCGCCCAGCTCGAAATGGCCGCGCACCATGCCGTCCGCGCCGGTTTGGGACACCGTCACGGCCGGCGGCAGCATGATCTGGTTGGGAAAGCGTGCGTCCACGAAGCCGTGGGCGTACTGCCGCCCGCCCTCGGCGGGCGCCGTGCTCGCGCCGTAGCCGCCCGTCAGGTCGCCGGTGGTCCAGGCCGCCTCATGTTCGGAGGGAAACTGCGCGTAGGCGCGAGCCGGACCCGAAATCGGCGGCGGCAACGACTCGAGGCGTCGCTCGCGCCAGGCCAATCCACCGTCGTCGGCCAGCATCAAGCCCGTGCCATGCAGCACGCAGTCGTAGGGGAACGGGGATCGCCGCGATCCGCGCATCTACAGCCGCTCCCCGAGTTGCACCCGCCGCACGGCCCGAGGCTGGTAGAGCCGCGAGAGCCGCTGAAACTCGTGCGCGGCTTCCCGCTGCAGCGCGGCGTACCGGTCCACGTCCGCCGCCGGCGCGTCCCGCCGCAGGCGTCGATAGGCGTGGGCCAGCGCCCCGGCCACCACCCAGTCGGCCGGGGCCTCGGTGACGCTCTGGTCGGTGGCCAGAGCCTCGTAGGGACGCAGCGCTTCGACCACCAACGGGCCGCCCGGTGCGTGCCCGACCTCCAGCCGGAGCGGCGAGCCGTCCGCAGCCGGAGTGCGCCTGAGCCGCCACCAGTCCACCGCGCGCAGGTGCTCGCCGCGAGGCGGCTCACCGCGACGCTCCCAAACCTCGACGACCTGCTGGCGTCGGTTCACCCAGGCCGGCAGCGGGAACTGCCGCTGGTCGGCGGCAATCGACGCCAAGTCGGCCAGCGTTCGGCGCCAGCAGCGCGCCAGCGTGTCGTCAATGGCCCGGTGCAGCTCCGCCGGCGAGAGCAGGCGCAGCAGTTCGTATTCCGAAGTCGTGTCGATGGGCTGCGCGAATGGCCGATTCACCGTCACCGACCCCGACGTCGGGTCGTAGGCCGTGACGCGCCGGACCTCGCCCGCGTTGGCGCCCGCGGTGATATGCAGCCAGGCGCCGGTCCACAAATCGTCGGACGCGCCGGCGTCCTGGAGCTCGTCGGGGTCGGCCAGCGCCACGGTGGACCCGCCCCCGGCCACGCCGACCACCGTGCGCATCATCCGCGCGGCAACGGCCTGCCGCAGCGCCGCTCGCGTGATGCTCATGCGCGACCGCCGAGCGAGAGTCGGTTGCCGTGGCCGTTCGGCGCCTTCACGTCACCCCGGCGAACAGCCGGCCCCGTACTCGATACGGGGCCGGGGTCCAGGTTCGTGCGGCGCGCCCGAGACTCGGACTGGATTCCGGCCTTCGCCGGAATGACGGAGGGGGCGGACTTGACGGAGGAGTGGTGCGAAGGGCCCATCATTCGCCGCGCCACTGCGGCCGCTGGGCGTCGAGCCGCTCGCTGAAGGCGCTGCCTCGGTCGGCCAACCGCCGGCGCTGGCGTTCGAGCACCGCCTCGGCCGCGTCGGCGGCCTCGCTTGCGTCGGGGGTCACCACCACCACCGGCGAATGCGGCGTCGCGCCCCGGAATCGGTGCACCAGCCGCGCCCGCCGCTCGCGAGGTATCCAGATGATCGGACCAGACATGGACATTTCCTTTCACAATCGGCGCCCTTCCGTAGGGGCGTTCCTCGGACGTGGGTAGCGACCGGCGGACGCGCACCCGCCATTCCGCGCGCTGCGAGGCGTCTCGAATTGCTCATCCCGCGCCGGGGGAACCGGCGCTCGAGATTCCGCACGTCATTTGGAATGACAGGCCCGCGGGGCCGGGAGGTAGGGGCGGTTCGCGAACCGCCCCTACGCCGCGCCGGATTCGCTGCATGCGATCTCGGCCGCGGCCCCGCCGTTTAGCTGCTGGGCGCCGCGGCGTCGAAGTACATCTCCACGCCCCAGGCGTCCTGGTACTCGGCGTAGCCGTAGTCGGCCACGACGTTGAGCTCCCAGGCACGGAGCGAGGCGTCGCGCTGACGCTCCACCGCCCAGTCCTTGAAGATCACCAGGACCAGCGCCTCGCGGGAGAACACCCCGCCCTTGGCGTCGTCGGCGTTGTCCACCGACAGGTTGCCGGCCTGGAAGAGGTCGACCCCGAAGGCCCGCCCCACCCAGTGGTTCTCCAGCACCGTCTGCGAGATGCCGGTGGGCACCGGGTAGGTGCCGACGGGCGTGATGTCCGCCGCCAGGTCATGCGCCTGGTAGGGATGCAGCACGCCGAAGTAGGGCATGGGCGCCGGCTCGTCGGCCGCGTGCAGCCGCGAGACCGCGGCTCGCAAGTGACCCATCGTGATGGACTCGCCGGCCCCGCCCAACGAGGCGCCGAAGCCGTCGAGCAGCCCCAGCAGGTCCGCGTCCAGCTTCTTGGCCACCGCGTCGCCCAGCACGCGGCCGGCGGCGCGGGCCATGTCCTCGCGCGCCGTGCGCAGCGCGCGGTCCGTGATCACAATCTGCGCGCCGACCTCGGCCGGCGTGATCGTGACCTTGGTGGTCGCCAGCGTCTGCGGATTGGTCATGTCCACGCCCTCGGTGAGGGCGCCGGCCGTGACCGTGCCGAACTTGGGAATCTCCAGCGTGTCGCCGGCGCCGCGGCTGACGCGGTAGGTGCGCACCAGCGGCTCCATTACCGTGCGATGCATCTGGGTCCGGCGCGCTTCGGCGATCACCGTGTCGACGACGTCTCCAATCGAGGCGCCCGTCGTAATCGCCATGGACTCTCCTTTCACGCCTCGAACGGGCGTCATGGGAGCGATGAACGCTCGCCGCGCGGATGCGGGAGACGAACCCCTGCGTGTGGGTGTCCCGAAGGCGGCGACCGGGGCACCGGGCCGGACTCCTGCCGGTGATGCCGCCGGACCGCCGCCTTCCAGCCGCGCGGAAGCGTGCGGCGCCTGTCGATCGGGACGCCGGAGCGCCGGCGCCGGTCCGCACGGGCGTCCATCCGCCTTGAGAGGCGCGTTCGCCGCCTGCGGGCCGGCCCGGCGCCGCCGGGCGCCGACCGAGGCGCACACCCACGGGACCCACTCGCGCGGCTCCGGGTCCGGAGCGCCGGGCGCATCCGCGTGCGTGCTTACACAGAGAACTCTACGTTACTAAAGTAACGTATGCAAATGGAGTACGGGACGGTCGCAGGGACTTCTCGCGCCGATGAGGCTTCGGAAAGCTGGCGCCGGTGCCTCGTCAGACGTCGGGGCAGGGTTGCAACCTGCCCCGACCGGAATCTATGTTCGGTGGCCCACGCTGCGTGCAGCGTGGGAGTGCCTCTTCAGGCCGGGACGCGCGATTCGCAAGCCGGCTCTACCTGGAAGGGGAGAGGCTAGTCGGTTGATGCTGTTATACTATCGTTTTGATATCACCTACTGGGAAGCACCATGCGGCAGATTGCGCTGCGGGGAATTCCGGACGACCTGCACCGTGAACTGAAGGCGGCGGCAGCCCGTAACCATCGCAGCCTGAACGGCGAGATCCTGGCGCGCCTCTCGGCTTCCGTACGCCCCGGCACCGCGAACATACCAGCGCTGCTGGCGAGGATTCGACAGCGGCACGAGACCGTGGGCCCGGTCGACCTCAGCGAGGCGGCACTGCGAGAGTTGCGAAACGCCGGTCGCCCGTGATTGTGGTCGACACGAACATCATGGTCTTTCTGCTGGTCGGCGGACCAAGCGGGCCTGACGCAACGCAGCTCCTGGAGCGGGATCCCATGTGGGCGGCACCCGGAATCCTGGTCAGCGAGCTGCGCAACGTGCTGGTGGGTTTCGTGCGGCGGGACGCGCTGTCGCCGGAGCATGCTGAGGTGATGTGCGCGGACGCGGCGGAGGTGCTCGGCAATCGTCTGTTCACGGTTCCGAGCAGTAACGTCTTGGACACAGCGCTGGCCTGTGGACTGAGTGCCTACGACGCTGAGTTTGTGGTCTTGGCACGGCAATTCGATGTCCCGCTGGTGACCGCTGACCGAGAGATCCTGCGTTCCGCCACGGACGTTGCGGTCTCGCTAGCCGACCTGTCGTAGCGATCCCGCGCCGAGGAGCCCCAATGCAACCCCAAAACCTGCTCGTCATCATGTCGGACCAGCACAACGCGCGCGTGCTCGGCTGCGCCGGGCATCCGGTGGTCCAGACGCCGCATCTCGACGCGCTGGCGGCCCGCGGCACGCGCTTCACCAACGCCTCGTGCAACATCCCCATCTGCGTGCCTTCCCGGGCCAGCTTCCTCACCGGGCGCTACGGCCACCAGATCGGCGCCTGGGACAACGCCATGCCCTACACCGGCGAGGCGGCGCCCAGTTGGGGCCACCGGCTGGGCGCCAACGGCCACCAGGTCACCACCATCGGCAAGCTGCACTACCGCAACACGCGCGACGACATTGGCTTGCCGGACCAGCGTATTCCCATGCACGTGATGTTCGAGCGTGGCGACGCGTTCGGCTCGATCCGCTGGGACATGCCGCCCGCACGCCACCAGCTCGAAAACATCCACGCGTCCGGCCCGGGCGATTCGGAATACCTGCGCTATGACGCCGCGATCGCCGACGAGGCCTGCGCCTGGTTGCGGGACGAGTCCGGACGGCACTCCGAGCCGTGGTGCCTCTTCGTCTCCTTCACGCTGCCGCACTTTCCCCTGATCGCACCGCCGGCCGACTACGCGCGCTATCCGCTGGACGACGTGCCGCTGCCGATCCAATGGCAGCCCGACGAGTGGCCGGACCATCCGCACGTGTCGGCGTTCCGCGAGGCGCGCGTGCAAACCCCCGACGAATTCCCGGGCGGGGAGCCCACGCGCCGCGCGATCGCCGCTTACCTGGGCATGTGCACCTACCTGGACCGGCAGATCGGCCGCGTGCTGCACGCGCTGGACGCCTGCGGGCAGGCCGACCGCACCCGCGTGGTCTACACCAGCGACCACGGCGAGACGCTGGGCGACTACGGCCTGTGGGGCAAGAGCGTGATGTATGACAGCGCCGTGGCCGCGCCGTTAATCCTGGCCGGACCCGACGTGCCCGCCGGCGCGGTGCGCGACGTAAGCGTCTCGCTGGTCGACGCCTTTCCCACCATCTGCGAGGGCGTTGGCGTGCCGCTCGAAGCTGCCGACGCGGACCTACCCGGCATGTCGCTGTGGTCGCTGGCGCGCGGCGAGGGACCGGCGTCCCGTACGACGTTTGCCGAGTACCACGCCAGCGGCTCGGTGTCGGGCGCCTTCATGCTACGCGATGAGCGCTGGAAATACGTGCACTACCACGGCTTCCCGCCGCAGCTCTTCGACCTGGCCAACGACCCGGAGGAGCGCCGCGACCTGGCGGGCGATCCGTCATACGCCGCCCACCTTCAGCGGTTCGAGGCGCAACTGCGCACGATCGTCGATCCCGAGGCCGTTGAGGCCGAGGCCAAGGCGGCCCAGCGCCGGCTGGTGGAGCACCGCGGCGGCGAGGCCGCCGTGCGCGCCGCCGGCGCCCAGATCAACTTCACCCGCGCGCCGGATCAGTTCCTGTAGGCGAGAATCGTGCCGGGTCGCGCACCACGCTGGAACTTCGCCGGCGCTAGATACGCATTCCAGCGACAGGAGCGGCAGTCTCGGCGGATTCGATGCGCCGTGCGGCCGGCCGCTGTAGCCTCAACGATCCGCCGCGTTCGCTCGAGCGCTCAACCCACACCAGTGGATCCTGACATGCTCCGCCCCCTCACTTGATGATGGGAATTGCCGTTTGGCAAGTGGTGGGGTGGACGGCACGGCTGCTCCTGCTGGGCCTAGTGATCTTTTGGTGGGGCGGATATGTGGCGACTCACTTGTTCAGCCTCGCGTTCCCGGAGCTGCTCCGGCCCTCGAACCCGACGCTCGGCCGGCTGGACGCCAACAGCGAAGGGACGATCGCGAACGCGGTTTCCGCCGCGACGTTGGCGAGCGTGACGCTGCTGGCGCTCACGACGGCGGTCTTGGCCTATATCGATCTCTTGGTCGTCAAGCGAGGCAGTCCAATCCCGGTTTTTGCGTACGCGGGCCGCCTCGGCCTCCCATGGCCCGTCCTCGTGAGTCCGCTGGTCGTCATTTTTTTGCTGGCGATGTGGCTCTTTATCCGCCGGGGTTTGGTCACGCGGTCGGCCCGAGCGCCGCTGACGCTTGGAATCGCCTGCTGGGTGTTTGCGCTCGTGCACGATGCGCTCGACGCAGGTCTGTTCGCCGAGCGAGCGGCGGCGACTGCCTATGTGCCCGAAGAAACCTTGGAGTTCGGCGGAGCCCTCCTGATCGGGCTGAGCGCCGTCATCGCCCTGCGCCACGGCCGTCCGCCGCCATATCCCCTATTCGGCGGCCGCTGGCGCCGCTCGCTCGTCGTGTCGCTCGCGACGGTCGTGGTGCTTGGTGGCCTCGCGGCGGTTTTTCTCTTCCGGGCGCCGCTGGTTGAGGCGCCGGCGGCCCACATGCGTGCCGGCGCCTTCGGCGTGATCCTCGCCGACCAGGAAGCCGTCGTTCAGGAAATCCGCATGCCCGCCACGCCCGTGCAGCGCCTCAGACTCCTGCTGTCCAACTGTCAGTCATCCGGTCCTCCGGGAACTATCGCGGTTCGCGTCACTCCCATCGAGACGACCGACCGTATCCTCGCCGAGGGGTCGGTCCAGGTTCCCGCGGGAGACTGCCCGCGCTGGTACGACATCGAGCTCCTGCCGCCACTCACCGCAGCCGAGGGCGAGGCGCTGGCCCTGCAGGTGTCGGCCGTGGTCGCCCCGGGCGCCGAGCTTCGCGTGGGCGCCACCAAGGGCGACCGCTATCCCGATGGGCGGCTTTGGGTCAACGGCGCCTTGGCTTGGCCGGATCAGAATCTGGAGTTTGTCGCCTACGGTGCGCCCGACCCCACGTGGAGCAAGCTGCTGGCCATTGGGCGGCTGCTCGCCACCGACATCCGCTGGTGGCTGCTGACCGCTGATCTGGGCATCGCCCTGACCCTAATCGCCTTCATTCCAGCTCTTCTCCTGGCAAGTATCCGCCCGCGCGCTCAGGACGCGCCCGGATCGCCCGACAGTCACCGTCCAACCACCCAATGACCCGACGCGCCATCTGGCAACTGGTGGAGCGGACGGCACGGCTGCTCCTGCTGGGCGCGCTGATCTTCTGGTGGGGCGGATATGTCGCGACGCACCTCTTCAGCCTGGCGTTTCCGGAGCTGCTTCCGCCCTGGGACCCCACCCTGGGCCGCCTGGATGCCGACAACGAAGGCACGATTGCGAACTCCGTGTCCGCCGCCGGCTTGGCGTGCGTGACGGGGCTTGCGCTCGCCGCGGCCGCTGTCAGCTTCCGCCGCTCGGCCGGCTGGATTGCCGTCGGCGGGTGGGCCGCGCTGGCCCTGACGACCGCGGCCTTGACCTTCGAGGAGCTCGCCGAGTTCAAGGAGCGAGGACCAATCTCCCTGTTCGACCAAGCCGGACGCGTGGGCCTTCCGTGGCCCGTGTTGGTGAGTCCGCTGGTCGCCATCTTCGTGCTGGCGATGTGGCTCTTTGTCCGCAAGGGTTTGGGCACGCGGGCGGTCCGCGCGCCGCTGACGCTTGGAATCGCCTGCTGGGTGTTTGCGCTCGTGCAGGAGGCGATCGGGCGATGGATGCCCACCGGTGGAGCGGTGACGCTGGGGTATGTGCTGGAAGAAACGGCGGAGTTCAGCGGGACCCTGCTGATTGGGCTCGGTGCGGTCGGCGTGCTGCGCGATGGCCGCCCGCCGCCGTATCCGCTCTTCGGCGGCCGCTGGCGTCGCTCGCTCGTTGGGTCAATGGCGGCGCTGGTCATTCTCGGAAGCCTCGCGCTCGCGTTCCTGTTTCGTGCCCCACTGATCGAAGCGCTGGCCCCCTATACGCGTTCCGGCGCCTTCGAAGTCACCCTCGGCCGCCAGGAAGCCCTGGTCCAGGAGTTCCGCATGCCGGCCACGCCCGTGCAGAGCCTTGGGCTCCTGCTCTTCAATTGCGAGTGGGCCGGTCACGGGGGAGCGGTCTCGGTGCGCGTCACACCCCTTGACACGCCCGACCGCACCCTTGCCGAAGGGTCGATCGAGGTCCCGGTGGGCGACTGCCCCCGCTGGAAGACCGTTGAGCTCTTGCCGCCACTCACCGCAGCGGAAGGCCAGCGGCTCGCCGCGCAAGTTGCGGTTGATGTCGAGCCTGGCGCGAAGCTTGGCGTTGGTCTGACGAAAGGAGATCGCTACGAGGACGGCCGGCTCTGGGTCAACGGCGAGCTGGCCTGGCCGGATCAGAACCTGGAATTCGTGGCCTACAGCGCGCCCGAGGCGACGCTCGGCAAGCCGGCCGCGATTTGGCGGCTCCTGACCACCGATACACGCTGGTGGCTGCTGGCGGCGGACCTTGTCATCGGGCTGACCGCGATCACGCTGATCCCGATCGTCCTCGTGGAGAGCGTTCGGCCGGGGCCGCCTGGCCGCGGGCGCGAGATCCGGTGGCGCGGCCCGACCTCCACCTAGCTCAGCCGCTGCGGCGGCGCCAGGCACCGCCCGCGCCGCGGGTTTCGATCACCCAGGCGAGGCCGAGAACCACGAGCAGTCCCGCCGCCAGCACCGCGATCGACCATGCGCCCAGGCGGTGCACCACGAAAAGATCCGGCCCGATGAATCCATCAACCCACTGGCGGGCCAGCCGCAGGTGAGCGCCAATGAGCGAGAAGTGGGGATTCCACTCGATCTGCTCCGGACGCGCCCCGTGGTCCCAGAGATTGCGCCAGCCCGACTGGTAGTCGAACAGCACGCCCAGCACCGACAGACCGGCCGACCACGCCGCGAGCCCCAGCGTCGCCAGGCGCATGCCCAGCGTCGCCGACGCCGACTGAATTGCCAGCCCCACGCCGAGCGCCAGGAACGGCGTGACGGCGGTGAGATATCGAGGCCCCCACGAGACGCCGCCGGACCAGTCGTCGAATGACCCATAGCCGAGGATCGCCAGCACGATCAGCGCCAGCATCACCAGCCAGACCGGCCGACGCGACGTCGCGCCCAGGATCCCCCACAGCCCCACCGCGGCGACGGGCATGAAGACCAGCAGGCCAAAGCTGGGACTGGCCAGCACGCCGAACATGCCGATATAGGCACGGTCCGTCTGCCAGAGGATCGACGCCGTCCGATAGCCGACATCGAAGAAGTCGCCGGTTCGGTAGAGGTTCCAGAGCCCGATGCCCGGGACGGCCACGACGGCCCACGCCGCGGCAAACGCCAGCCCGCGGGTCAGACCGACTCGCGACAGCCGCTCCCCGCCCAGCAGGCTCAACACACCGACCGCGGGCGCAAGGACCACGAACTCCGGCCGCGTCAGCGCGGCAAGTCCGGCGAGGACGCCGGCAAAGGTCCAGGCTCCAGCTCCCGAGCGCGAGCCGGTGACCGCGACAAACGCCAACACGCTGAACAGCGCGGCCAGCGGGATGTTGGCCAGCCCCTGGGCGTAGACCCAGAGGGGGCTGGCGAACGCCAGCACCATCGACGCCGCCGCGGCGTTGCGGGGTCGCAGGCCGAGATTGCGCCCCAGCAGAAACGTGGCGCCCACCAGCAGGGCGGCAATCGCTGGCCCGTAGAGCAGCGCGGCCACCGGCCGCACCGCACTGGGTTGAGGAAACGTGGGCGACGCGGGCGGCGGCTTGGAATCAGTCCAGCGAGCCACCAGATAGGCCGGCGACATCCCCACCCACGACAGCAAGCCATACCGACCGGTGGTGCGGTCCATCGACGAGTGCCGCAGCGTCAGCAATTGCTCGCGAGGAAACGGCTGCTCGCCGGACAGATCGGCGCTGCCCGTTTCAACCAGCGCCCGGGCCGAGGCGTAGTTGGTGATCTCGTCGACGCTGTAGGCATGCGCCCCCGAGGAGAGCACATAGACCAGTCCCGCCAGCAGCGCCAGCGCCGCCGCGCGGGCGCCGTCGAGTCTCGGCGAACCGTGCTCCATGACGCCGCCGTCTGGGCTCGCGTCGGCGGATGACCTATTCAAGCTCCGCCAGCGCGCCGCCAACGTGACAGTGCGCCTGGCGGCGAACATGCCGCGCGGAATCGCTCGCGCAATCGGAAGTCGAATCGAATAGTCGCCGCAACCGACGGTGCGACTGAGTATGGCCGC
>DAOUKN010000278.1:0-11122 GCA_034421255.1 Chloroflexota bacterium
GCACTCGTGGACGCCGGGCCACCCGGCCGGCGGTTCCAGGGCCGGCTGCCGCGCCAAGCGCCAGTGGGGGAACTCGCGCGTGCGCAGACGCCAGGTCCCTGCCAGCGGATCGCACACGATGTCGCCGTCGGCCCCGTTCACCTCCAGGTCGATGCGCAGCGGCCCCACCGCTCCGATATTGACCTGAAACGTGCCGAGCACGTCGCCATAGTCCAGATGGGCAACGGCGCGCGACTGCATCAGCTCCGGCGCGTCCTGTCCGTTGAGCACCAGCACGCGGCGCGCCGTGCGTCCGAGCGTGCGGTCCAGCATGTCCAGATACCAGCCGGCCAGCATGTGCACCACGCTCAGCTGGTGCCGCGGCGGATGGCCCCACCCGGCCTGGAGCCGCACGCTCGCAGTTCGAGGCTGACCGATTGCGCCGGCGTCCAGCGCCTCGCGCAGGCGTGCGACGACGGGCAAGTAGGAGAGCTCCAGGTCGGGATGCACGAGCTGCGGCGCGGTGCGGAGCGAATCCAGCATGCGCTCCACGCCGGGCCGGTCGGAAGCCACCGGCGGCTCGAACAGGAGCGGCAGGCTCGACGCCAGCGCGTCCGCCAGCACCGGCTCGTGCTCCCGATCAGGCACCGCGACCGTGACGGCGTCCAGGTCGGCGGCGGCGAGAAGTTCAGGCGCCGAGGGGAACACGGCGATTCCCGGCCCGAGTTCGGTCAGGGCGCGTTCGCGCGTGGCGGCGCTCGGCGCCGCCACCGCCGTCACCGTGGCGCGACCGTCCAGGCGCAGTGCCGGGACATAGGCGCTGCGCGTCCACGCGCCGAAGCCTATGAGGCCGATGCGGATCTCGCTCACGACAGCGTCCGATTTGCGGCGAGGTTTCGTGGCGAGGGTACTTGAGGACAGAAGGGCGGTGGAATCGGCGCCGCACGTGCCATGAATCGGGGGCGAGCCTGCGGAATGGGCGTCCCTCCTGGCGCCTCTGCGTAGACCGCCCCTAGGTAGCCGATCGACGGCGGAACCGCCTGGCGCAGGGCCTCGGGCTCCGCAGCGTCGCGGCGCCTATTCGGCCGGCGTCACGCTCAGGGCGCCCTCGAAGACAGCGTAGGTGACCTCACCAGCGTCCGTGACGACAATCTGCATGACCGGGATAAGCGCCAATTCCTCCCGGGCCCAAGGCGGTCCGCGCTGCAGGCCGATGACCAGCATCCATGTACCCGGGGCCAGCGGGCCGCCGCCGGCTTGCTGAGCACTGAACCGGCCGTCACTGCCCTGCTGGCTCAGACGGCGCTCGAGGGGGTCGTACGTGTAGACGTGGCTCGCAAGGCTGAACCCGGAGAGGACCTGGCCGCCAAACCACTGCGCGGACTCGTAGGGGCGCCCGGATTCGCTCAGCGATTGCAGCGGATATGCCCAGGGCGCGGACGTGTCCGCCGGGACGACCTTCCAGTCTTGGGTTTCCCATCGCTCGGGCCCGCGGTCGGCGAAGGTGGAGGTGAAGACAATGCGGGCGTCGTCGCGGCGCACGTTGGACAGACGGACGCTGAACGTCGGCGGCTGGGGCGGAGCGATGGGGCTGATGGCGCCGCCGGGAGCGTAAACGGCGATTTCGTCATTCGCCCACACCGGCCGTCGCTGGGCAAGCAGGGGAAACGAGGATGGGGCGGCCCTGGCGGACGTCACCACGAGGTCGGGGACTCGCCCGCCAAGCGGTGCAGCCTGCGCCGGGACTCGCAGCGCATGCAGCCTCGACCAATCCACCTCGCCGAACAGCCGGGCATGGGCGAGAACCGACGCCACATGCGCGGCGTGCAGCCGATCGATCGTGGGAGACAGATAGACCGCGGCGTCCGCCGGCACGGCCCGCCGGAGCGCCTCGAACGACCCGGGGTCGGCGTCAAGCTGCCGAAATGCGGGCCGCACCTGATAGAGAGCGTCTGGTCCATCACGCGTGAGCAGCTCAAAGAAGTCGGGATTCTCGAGGCGGCGCAGGGCGCGAGGCGGCAGGCGAGCCAGCCATTCATCCGTGGCGTGCAGGTAGTCGAACCCCAGATGCGTGATGGCTACGGGGTCCAGCATGCCGACGGCATCGGCATATGCGGGCCCGTGCACGGCCACGATATGTGGGACTGACGCAAAGCCCGAAGCATTGGGACGTCCGGTGGCGACGGTGAGGGCCCCTGGATTGGGCGAGAGGATCCGGGCCGTGGCCGGCGTGTGGTCGCGGATGTAGGCCGCCATGCGATCGGACATGAACTCCTCGTCGGTGAAGCGTCCCAGCGCGTAGCGCCCAAGAAACCACTCACGGTGTTCCTGCGGTCCAAGCTCGGCATTGGCGAAGTGGGGTCCTCGACCGAGAGCGATGCCGATGGCATGGATGGGCGCAACGGCGGTTGGCCAAACGACCAGGGCGAAGACCAGCGCGCCGGCGGCGAAGCGCCAGCCGGGCCGCAATGTGGGCAGGCGAACGCTCAGCGCCACCAGCAGCCCCAGGAGGGCGAAGTTCCGCGCATGCCCCGCCATGCGCGTGACGTCCACTGGAAACGGGTCGTAGTGCAGCAAGAGGCCGGCGAGCAGAAACACGCCGCTCGCGGCCGCCAACGCCAACACCAAGCGATCGCGCCAGGCCAGCAGCACGGCGACCGCCAAGACGACAAGGGGACCGAGGCCGAGGACCCAGAGGCCGTCAGGCCCGTCAGTGAGCCTTCCCAGTGGACCACCGCGGCCCAGGTCGCCCGTCCACCGTACGGCAAGCCCCCCGCCAGACGCCCCGGTTAGCGCCCCCGTGAGAACCCCGCCGCTCACGGCCAGCAGCAGCGCGGCGACGACCGGCCCCGAAGCCGCGCGCAGAACCGCCCGGCCGTTGCCGGCACGCGCCCGCCAGGACGCCAGGACCGGCGCCGCTTCCAGGAGGGCCCACAGGGCGAGGGCGACCAGGGCCACGGCCTCCGACACGAGGCCCAGGAATCCCAGCAGCACGGCGAGCGTCAGCGCCGACGGCCAGGACCACCGGCGGCCCATGCCGACCGCCCGCTCGAGCACGACGAAGGCCAGCGTATAGGCGAGGGGGAAGGAGGGAGTCCAGACATTCCCCAATGGCGCATCGATCACGGCCGGCCACGGATAGCGCGGCGACGGCCAATAGGCCTCTCCAAGCGCCGCCAACACATCGTCCGGCGGCGCCCCCGCCGGAAGGGGCAAGAGCGCGACGGCCGGCGGGTTCTCGAAGCCCTCCAACGTCCAGGCGCCGGCCGTCAGGAGGAGCGGCGCCACCGCAAAGGCGACCGTCCACGACCCGCGCTGGATCAGCAGCGTCGCCACGCACACGGCGAAGCTCACCCACACGTAGGCGCCGATCAGTTCCGTCAGCAACGCCAGGTCGGGCCCGAACGGCGGAGCCAGGAGTCCGATGAGCATGTCGACGCCGTAGTGATACGGCGCGGGCATTCCCGGCTGCCACGGGAGCACCGGCGGGAACCCCCCAGCCCGGATTGATGCCGCCAGTCCGAGATGAATCTCCCAGTCGGAGAGCGACATCATCTGGCGGCATGCCAGCGCCACCCAAAGGAGCGCCAGAACTGCGGCCAGGAAGACCGCCGACGTACGCAGCGCTGGCCGCAGCGGGTGACGGCTGCGCCAGACGAGGCCGACGCCGAGCGCCAGGGTGAGGACCCAGGCCGCGATCACTCCCGCCGGCCCCGGGATGACGTACAGGACGACGTTGACGACAAAGCCCCATAGCGCCAGCCCCACCACCAGGCCCTGGGCCAGGGCCATGCGCTCGTCGCTCTGCCGGAGCACGGTGCGGGCGACGACGTAGCCCACGGCGGCGAGCGCGACGAGTTCCGCCGCCAGCAGCAGCAATCCCGGGACGATTGCCCAGTCCACGGTCATTCGCGCGGCCTCAAGTGACGCTACTGCTTCCTTCGACTGCCGCCGGCACCGAGTGCCAGCTTAAGAGCCGCGTAACGGGAAGTGGAAGCGCGCACGCTTAGAATGGAGACCTCCGAGAGTGAGGCTGGTGCGGGTGCGTAGCTCGCGGATGCGGCCCTCCGCCGGCCGCCAGGTCAATCGTGACGCGCGGGCAAGGCTCGCGCGGAGCTCGCTGATGCGGTCGCGGCGCTCGCGCGCCCCGATCGCGGCTTGGGTGTGGTTGCTCACCGGAGCCACCGCGGCGGCCATCCTCGCCGGCACGCTGGTGTTCGCGGTGATCGCGGTTAGTGGCGTGGGCGCAGCCGCGGCGGCCGCCAGCACCCTGTTAACGGATGTGCCCGAGGTCGAAGAGATCTTGAGCGTTGGCTCGGGCCTCTTCCAAACCACCACGATCGTCGACCGGAGCGGCCGCCAGTTGGGCGAGCTGTTGGGCCAAGGCCGGCGGACGCTTGTGCCGCCGGATGCGATTCCCGCCGACGTGAAGGCGGCGGTGATCGCGGCGGAAGACGCCACGTTCTACGAGAACCCAGGGGTTGAATTGCGCGCCATTGTGCGCGCCCTGTGGCAGAACTTCACGGGCGGCGAAATCGTCTCCGGGGCCAGCACGATCACGCAGCAGCTGGTCAAGAACGTGCTGCTCACGCCCGAGGAGACGGTGGAGCGCAAGGTCAAGGAAGCCGTGCTGGCCTGGCAGCTCAGCGAGCAATTCTCGAAAGACGAAATCCTGGGCCTCTACCTCAATCAGAACTACTACGGCAGCCTGAGCTACGGGGTGGCAGCGGCGGCCCGCACCTACTTTGGGAAGCCGTTGGGCGACGTGACGTTGGCGGAGGCCGCGCTGCTGGCGGGGATATTGCGGTCGCCGTCCACGGACAATCCCCACGTGGACCCGGAGGCGGCGCGACGGGAGCAGCTGCGGGTGCTGGACCGGCTCGAAGAATCCGGTCTGGCGTCGCCGGCGCGAGTGGCAGCGGCGCGCCGGGAGGTCATCACGATCATGCCGCCGCAGGCGGCCGAGGTGCGCGCGCCCCATTTCTTCCAGTACGTGTTGGACGAAGTGCAGGCGCGCTACGGGCCGGACGTGAGTTGGCAGGGCTGGCGCATCGTCACCACGCTGGACCTGGACCTGCAGCAGCAGGCCGAGACGGCGGCGCGAGAACACGTCGCCACGCTGGCCGACCAGACGGTGACGAACGCGGCGCTGGTGGCGCTGCGGCCCGGCACGGGCGAGATCGTGGCCATGGTGGGAAGCCTGGACTTCAACGACGCCACGATCGATGGCCAGGTGAACGTGACGCTGGCGCCGCGGCAGCCGGGATCGGCCTTCAAGCCCGTCATGTACGCCAGCGCCCTGCAGCGGGGATACACCCCGGCGACCATGCTGCTCGACATTCCGACGATCGTGCCGATTGCGGGGCAAGAGCCGTACGCGCCGCGGAACTACAGCGAGCGGTTCAGCGGACCGGTGAGCCTGCGCACGGCGCTGGGAAGCTCGCTCAATATCCCGGCGGTGCGGACGCAGATCGATCCAAACGTCGGTCTCAGTCCCACGGTGGCCATGGCCGAGCGGCTGGGCATCACGACGCTGACGGATCCGTCGCGCATCGGACCGGCGCTGGCGCTGGGCTCGAACGAGGTGCGGTTGATCGAGTTGACGAGCGCCTACGGCGTCTTCGCCAACGAGGGGCGGGCGGTCGCGCCCACGGGCATCCTCTGCATCCTGGACGCCCAGGGGCGGGTGGTGGAGCAGTTGGGGGATGACGGCTGCAGCGCGCGCGTGCTTGCGGACGTGACGGAGGCGCCGAGCCGGATCGCGGCGACGCAGGTGATCAGTCCCGGCCTCGCGTTCTTGATGACGTCGATCCTCAGCGACGAGAACGCACGGGTGCTCGGATTCGGCGAGACGCGGCGCAATCTCCAGCTGCCCGGACGCGCGGCGGCCGCCAAGACCGGCACGACGGAGGACACGCGCGACGCGCTGACGGTCGGCTTCACGCCCCAGCTGGTGACCGGGGTGTGGGTGGGCAATGCCGATGGGACGCCGATGGATGAGGTGACCGGCGTGCGCGGCGCCGCGCCAATCTGGCAGCGGTTCATGACGGCGGCGCTGGAGGGTCAGCCGGCGCGGGCATGGCCGCAGCCGGCAACGGTGGTGGTGCAGGAGATCGACGCGCTCTCCGGCCTGTTGCCATCGCCGTTCACACCCGAGACCCGCGAGGAGTTCTTCCTCACCGGCACGGTGCCGGCGCAGCGGGACATGGTGCATCAGCCGTTTGAGATTCACGTGCCGACGGGGCTTCTCGCAACGCCGGATACGCCGCGGGACGAGGTGGAGGAGCAGGTGTTCGTGGTCCTGCCGACCGAAGCCGAGGAGTGGCAGCGAACGCTGCCGGAGGACTCGTCGCTGCGGCTGCCGCCCGAAGCCTTCGTCGAAGCGGTGGCGCCGTCCGCCGGCGCGTCGGGGGAGGCGGCCATCACCAGCCCCGCGCCGTCGGAGCGCGTGCGCAGCGTGCTGGAAGTCCAGGGGACGGCGGCGGGCCCCCGATTTGCAGACTTCGAACTGCGCTACGGGGCAGGACCGGCTCCGGGGAGCTGGGTGCGCATTGGCACGGTTGGCGCAAGCCCCGTGACCGGGGGACCGCTGCGGGCGATCGACACCAGTCAACTGGCCGACGGTCCCTACACGCTGCGCCTGGCGGTGCGCGCGTCAAATGGACGCGAGGACTTCGTGTTCCGGCGGTTCGTGGTGGACAACACGCCGCCGGCAGTGGCGGTGGCGGGCCTGGCCAACGGCGACGAACGTCCGTCGGGCGTGATCGAGCTACGGGCCGTGTGGCAGGACGCAGGTGGATTGGCGGCGGTGGCCTACGAAATGAACGGCGAGGCCATTGGCGAGGTTCAACGCGCCCCCTATCGCCTGCGCTGGACGGCGGAGCCGGGCACCTACACGATGCGGGCGATCGCGACGGATCGGGCCGGCAACCAGACGTCGTCGGACCCGGTGACGTTCACGGTTCGCTAGCCAACGGATGACCGCCGGCGCCGGCAAACCCTCTCACCGCGAAACAGAGCTTAGCGAGACGGCCGCCGGCACTTGAAACACAGGTGCGATCCCAGCCAGCGCGGAGCCGCTTCATATTCGCGGGTGGTTCGGGCGCGCAGCCAGGCCGGCCGGTAGAGCCGGCGGCGAAAGATGTACTTGGCGACATAGAAGGCGATTATTTCCAGGCAGTGCCACACGCCTCCGTTGATGCGCATGGCCTCAATCTCCAGGCCAGCACGCTGGAGCACCGGAGCCAGGTCGCCGGGCGAATAGTGGCGGTGTCCGAAGGCCCAGGCCGGATCAAGCGGGGTGAGGATGCTGTTGAGCTCTGTCGTCATCAGCAGCCATCCGCCAGGCTTCAAGAGTTCCACCAGCGCGCGGATCGCCTCAGGCTCGGTCCCGCGCGGCAGATGCTCGTAGGTCCGAGTCAGTACCACGCCGTCAAACGTTTCCGCAGCGAACGGCAGTGCCTGTCCCACCATATCGGCTCGGAGAACTTGGAGCCTTCGATCGAGCCCGTGAGCGTACCGAAGCGCCTCACGGCTTAGATCGAACCCAACGTAGTCCGCAGTGGCCCCGGATGCTCGAAGGTACACGCCTAGGGGCGCATTCCAGCATCCAGCGTCGAGCAGCAGCGCCCCGTCAAGGTCTTCATCGAGCCAATCGACCAGCCAGCCGAAGAACTGAATGCTGGCCCCATCAACCGTCTGGTCAACGACGCCCGGCGTTGGGATGCCGTGGCGCTTGACCACCCGAGAGATCAAGGAAGTCCCGTGCCTAGAACTCTGCAGCTCCTGGTGAGGCAGGCCGATTTGCCGCTAGTGCCTGGATGTCGAGGCGTCGCGCCCAGCCGCGATGGTAGGGAGGAACATGCAGGTGTGCAACGCGAGTGACCATCGGTCGACGCGCCAGTTGCTGACGTCGTGCCCTCGAATCCGATTCTGGTAAGCGGCTCTATGAGACCCACCCTTCAACTCGATACCAATCGGTGTGAGGCTGATCGGGCGTTGACGCGAGGGGGCGGCGTTTCTAGACTCGTGCTACGCGCGGCTCGTGCGTGAGGCGCGGGCGCCGCGTGCTCCATTCGCGGCGTAGTCGCCGAACCCATCCCAGAGGAACACCCAGTGCCTGAACGTCCACGCCTCCAGGCGTCCACCCGCACCGTGCGGGGCCGGGCCGTCAAGCGCCTGCGACGGTCGGGCGTGATTCCGGCCAATCTGGTCACCCCGAACCAGCCGTCGACGGCGGTGCAGGTGGGGGAGCGCGCACTGGCCACCCTGGTGCGGCACGGAGCCGACGGCCGGCTGCTCGACCTCGAATGCGACGGCGCCACCGAACCGGTGCTGTTCGACGACTATGAACTGGACGTAATCACGGACCGCCTGCTGCACGCGACGTTCCGCCGCGTTGACCTCACCAAGCCGGTGACGGTGGAGGTGGGCATCGAGCTGCAAGGGACGGCGCCGGCCGCCGCGGTCATGGGCGTGACGGTGATTCAATCGCTCACCTCGCTGGAGGTCGAAGCGCTGCCCAACGAGATCCCATCGACGCTGGTAGCTGATGTCTCCGGCTTGGAGGCTCCTGGAGACGAAGTGGTGGTGTCCGACCTGCGCGCGCCGGACGGCACGTACGCGCCCGTGGGCGATGCCGCCGATACGGTTATTTCGGTCCATGTGCTGCGGGCGCAGGCCGAAGATGTCGAGGAAGAAGAGATCGACCTCGACGAAGTGGAGATCGAGCCCGGCGAGGAAGGCGAGGCCACGGAAGCGCCGCCGGAGGAAGCCCCGCCCGCGTAGGTCATTCCGCCGGACCGGCAGGAGTCCACGGAACCATTGGTCGAAGGCTGCGGGCGGTGCGCGTCAGCAGTCACTGAATACGCTGCGGCGCGGGCAATCATGCGACCCAATCCGTTCGACGGACCCTTCGACGGGCTCAGAGCCTGCCCTGAGTTCACCGAAGGGGCGAACGGATTGGGTGCGGCTTTTGGATCGACTCCGCGTTTTCTAGAAGTGCGCGGCGTCGAACCGGGAGCGCACGGCGCTCTCGTTGGCGATTTCCACGACCGCCACCACCGTATCGCCGGACCTGAGCACGAGGTCGGTGAACGTGAAGAGCGCGTCATCGCCGCGCAGCACGACGGCGACGCGGGCGCCCAACCGCTCGAGCCGCAGGTCGGTGACCGACGCCCCGGCCGCGGCCGATTCACTGGCCACGGTCAGCTCGACGAGCTCGAGGCCGGCGGAGCGCAGGCGCATGAGGTGCACCACGGACGCGGCGCCCAGGTCGCGCTCGATCATGCTCATGACCAGGTCGGTGGCGTTGACGATGGCCTCGATATCCAGGAGGCGAAAGGCGTCCTGGTTCTTGGGGTTGTTGAGACGCGCGATGGTGCGCGCCCGACCATTGGAGAGCGCGCGAGCGAGTTGACAAATGATGAGGTTGTCCTCGTCGTCGCCGGTGACGGCGATCACGAGGTCGGCCCGCGCCACGCCCGCCGTCGAGAGCCAGCGGCCCTCGGAGGCGTCCTGGGGAATGACGGAAGCGCCGAGATCGTCTTCCAAGTCCTGCGCCTTGCGGCGGTCTTTCTCGAGGAGCACGATCTCGTGCCCGCCGGGCGGCAGGTCGTGCGCCAGCGCGGCACCCACCTTGCCGCCGCCGGCGATGATGATGAACACGTTTAGGCCGCCGGGGAGCCGGCCAGCCGGTCCATGATCGCGCCGGCGACGATGTCCGTGGAGCAGATGGTCTCGATGCCGCGATCGGCGAAGACGCGGGCGCGCACGGGGTCCTTGACGCGGGCGATGACGCGTGGGACGTCATATTTGAGGCGAGCCACCTGCACCGCGGTGAGGTTGGAGTTGTCGCCGTAGGTGGCCGCCACCAGCACGTCGGCGCGGGCCACGCCGGCGGCTTCCAGGACGTCGAGATCAATGGCGGTGCCCACGAGCGTCGTGCCGGCGAAGTCGTCGGGCAGGCGCTGGAACGCGTGGCTGTCGCGGTCGATGACGACGACCGAGTCGCCCGCCGCGGCCAGGCGCGCGGCAATCTCGGCGCCGGCGCGTCCGCAGCCGATCACGATGGCGTACATGTCCCCGCGCCCTTCCGGCGAAACCGCCCGGTCCCCGCGGCCCCCATGCTACGCTCCCGCGCGCTCGCCGTCCGAGGTCATCCCACCATGCTGTATGAATTGCGCATCTACGAGATTCTCCCCGGCCGGATGCCGGTGATTGACGCCCGTTTTCGCGAGCACACGCTGGGCTTCTTCGAGCGCCACGGCGTGGAGGTGGTGGGGTTCTGGCACGAGGTCGTGGGCCGCAGCGACCGGCTGGTGTACCTGACGCGCTTTGCGGACATGGCCGACCGCGAGCGGAAATGGGGAAGCTTCATCAGCGACCCCGAGTGGCTGCAGCTTCGGGCCGAAACGGAAGCCGACGGGCAGATCGTGGCCCGGATCCACAACCGGTTCCTCGAGCCGACGGACTATTCGCCGCTGCCCTGAGACCGACGATAGCCGTGTACGGCGCCTGCCGGTCGGAGTGACCGGCAGGCGCCGTAGGGCTAGCGGCTGTAACCCGAGCGGGGTTCCGGCGGGGCCTCGGTATAGGCCCGCTCCGCCATCCGCTCCAGCAGGAAGCGAAAGTCCTGGTAGGCGTCCAAGCCGCCCAGCGCGCCTCGCAGCGCCCCCAGCTCCTCCTGCAGGATGGCCAGGTCAGTCGATACTCCGGCGGGACCACTGTCCGCGCCGCGCGGCAGGCTGCTGTAGCGGTCCGCCGCCAGCGCCACGATGCCGCCCAGCCGCAGGAACGGATCCACCGCCGCGTTGCCGAAGCCGAGATCGCGACCCGTCACCTCGACCTGCTGGCTGCGCGATTGGCCCGTGTCCGGCACCACCCAGCGCAGCTCCACCTTGCCGAGCTTCAGGTCGTCAGCCGCGCGCCCGCGGAAGCGGTCGTGCAGCTCCACCTCGTAGAACACCGTCGTGGCCGTGCCCGAAGGCAGCTCCGCGAACTCCTTGCGGTCCTCCGCGAAGCTTGCGTCGGACGTCACCCGGTTCTCGTAGCCGATGATCCGCCAGGACTTGACCACGTCCGGGTCCCACGTGACCTGCGCCCGCGTCTGGTCCGCGAACGGCGTCGAGAGCGCCAGCCAGTT
>DAOUKN010000279.1:0-5178 GCA_034421255.1 Chloroflexota bacterium
GGCCGCCCGCATGGCGCGCGCGGAGCGGCTGGAAGGCCACGCGCGGGCCGCGGAGCGCCGCCGGAACCCCGCCGGCCCGTGACTACAATGGCGCGGCAACGAGCGCACCAGGGGGTCGCCGTCATTGGCTGACCGCACCGCCTCCGTCCAGCGAACAACGGACGAGACCGACGTCACCGTCACCGTCGACATCGACGGCAATGGCCACTTTGAGGGGTCCACGGGCATCGGGTTCCTGGACCACATGCTGGCCCAGATCGCCAAGCACGGCATGTTCGACCTCGACGTCAACGCCACGGGCGATCTCAATGTCGACGGACACCACACGGCCGAGGACGTGGGCATCACGCTGGGAAAGGCGTGCAACGACGCGCTTGGCGATCGCGTGGGTATCGCGCGCATGGCCGACGCCACCGTTCCCATGGACGAGGCGCTGGCCAACGTCGCCGTGGACCTCGCCGGGCGCGACCACCTGTCGTTCGACGCGGAGTTTCGGCAGGACGCGATCGGCGACCTTGAGACCTCGCTCATCGAGCACTTCATCGGCTCGTTCGCCCGCCACCTGGGGGCGGCGGTGCACGTGCGGCTGCTCGCCGGGCGCGACGACCACCACAAGGCCGAGGCCATCTTCAAGGCTCTGGCGCGCGCCCTCGATGCGGCCACCGCGCTCGATCCGCGCCGCGAGGGCCAGGTGCCCAGCACCAAGGGCACCCTCGAAACCTAGCCGCGGCCGGTGAAACGCCGGCTGGACGTCGAGCTGGTCCGACGCGGACTGGCCCCCACACGAGCCCAAGCGCGCCAGTACGTACGTGACGGCTTCGTACGGGTCGACGACGCCACGTTGCGGCGGCCGGGGCGAACCGTGGCGTCCGACGCCGCCATCGAGGTGGACCCGGAAGCCTCGCGCTACGTGGGACGCGGCGGGCGCAAGCTGGCCTTCGCCTTGGACCACTTCGGCCTGGACCCGCGCGGGCTGCGCGTGCTCGACGTGGGCGCCGGCACGGGCGGATTCACCGACGTGCTGCTCCAGCGCGGCGCCGCGCACGTCGTTGCCGTCGATGTCGGGCACGGCCAACTGGCTCCCGCCCTGCGAGAGGATCCGCGAGTTGACGTCCGCGAAGGCGCCGACATCAGGAACCTCGCCGCCGTCGAGCCGCCGGTAGACGCCGTGGTCGTCGACGTCGCCTTCATCCGCCTGCGCGACGTGCTCCACTCCCTGGTCCGCGCGGCGCCGGCGACGCATTGGATGGTCCTGCTCCTCAAGCCGCAGTTCGAACTGCCCGGCAGATGCGTGCCCCCTGACGGCGTGGTCAAGAGCCAGGCGCAGCGCGACGCGGTGCTGCGGGGATTTCGGACTTGGCTGGCCAGCGCGGGTTTCGTCTCGGTTGGAATCTGCCCCAGCCCCGTGCCGGGCGTCGGGGGCAACCGGGAGACATTCGTGCACCTGGCGCCGCCCTGGCCCGCGCCCCACTAGGGCATCTCTGAACAAATAGGAGACGTTTGCCGACATGCACCCCCATCCGTTCGGCAACTCCTTCGACAAGCTCAGGACGAACGGATGGGGGCGCGTCTCACCGACTTCACCAGAGCTTTCCTAGAATGCGGCAAAGCCGACGACGGGCCAGGCCATGCGCGTTGGATTGCTCTACCAGCCTCATATCGCGGCGTCTGTTCGCCATGCGGACCGCGTGCGCGAGCGGCTTGGAGACCTTGGCGTCGACGCGTGGGCGTCGTCGTCGTTCGAGATCGTGGACGAACCGGACGAGATCGCGGGCTCCGATCTCCTCCTGACCTTCGGCGGCGACGGCACCGTGCTGCGCGCGGCGCGAACCGCGGCGCCGTTCGGCGTGCCCTGCGCCGGCGTCAACTATGGGCGCATCGGGTTTCTCACCGAATTCAGCGGCGCCGACCTGGATGCCCGCTTGCCCGACCTCGTGGCGGGAGGCTATTGGATCGAGCCCCGCCTGCTCATCGACTGGACCCACACGGGCATGGGCGGCGCCGAGGCTCGCGGCATTGCCGCGGGCGACGTGGTGGTTGGCCGCGGACGCATTGCCCGAGTCATCGAGGTCGAAGTCCGAATCGACGACGCCGAGCTCACCACCTACACCGCCGACGGCGTGATCGTGGCGACGCCCACCGGCACCACCGGCTACACCCAGGCCGCCGGGGGGCCGGTGCTGCATCCCGAGGTCCGCGAGCTAGTCGTCACGCCCATCGCGCCGTTCCTGACGCCCGCGAACTCAATCGTCGTGGGCCGGGACGTCACCATCGACATCGGCGTGCGTACGACGCACGAGGCCACGCTGTCGATCGACGGCCAGACGCAATATCTGCTGGACACCGGCGACCGCGTGGTGTGCCGGGCGTCCGAACACATCGCCCAATTCGCGCGGATGCAGTCGCGCAGCTACTTCTACGCCACCCTGGCCGAGAAGTTGCGCTGGCGCGTGCCCCATCAACTCGCGCGCCCCTCCAACTCGGATTCCTAGGTCGCGTGCTGCTCCGGCTGCGGGTGCAGAACCTGGCGTTGATCGACGCCGTCGAGCTTGCGCTGGAACCGGGATTCAACGTCTTCACCGGGGAGACCGGCGCGGGCAAGTCGATTCTCATCGACGCGATCGACCTGCTGCTCGGCAGGCGCGCGCGGCCCGAAGACGTGCGCGCCGGTGTGCGGGCGGCCTACGTGGACGGCGTGTTCACGTCGCCGGAAAGCGAGGGCCTTGCCGCCACGCTGGAGGCGTATGGCATCGAGCCCGAAGAGTCGCTGCTGATCTCGCGTGAGGTCATTGTCGACGGCGTGGCGCGCTCGCTGGCCCGCGTCAACGGGCGCGCCGTGCCGGTGCGGGCCCTCGCGGAGATTGGACCCCACCTGATTGACATCCACGGGCAGGTGGAACATCAGTCGCTCTTTCGCACCGCCCGTCAACTCGAGTATCTGGACCATTACGGCGGTCACACGCGAGAGCGGCAGGACGTGGCCCGGCTGGTGGACCGCTGGCGCGCCGTAAAGGCCGAGGACGCGGAGTTGCGGCGGGACGCCCGCGAGACCGCGCGTCTGATCGACCTGCTGTCCTTCCAGGTGAATGAGATCGACGGGGCGGGCCTGTCGGTGGGCGAAGACGAGGCGCTGCGCGTCGAACGTCACGTGCTGGCCAACGCGCAGCGCCTGCGCGAGCTGGCGGGCGTCTCCGAGCGCCTCCTGACGGGCGATGACGCCGGGGCGGCGGTGGACCGCCTGGGCGAGGCGATGGCGACCCTCGCCGAGATCGCCGAGCTCGATCCGGCGGTCCGGCCCGCGGCGGACCAGATTGCCGAGGCGCAGGCCGTGATTGCGGACGCGGCGCAGTCCATTGCCGCCTATGCCGCCGACATCGAATCCGATCCGGCCCGGCTGGAGGAAATCAACGCGCGGCTCGACGTGCTGGACACGCTCAAGCGGAAATACGGCGATTCGCTGGCCGAGGTGCTCGCCTTTGCCGACGATGCGCGCCGCCAGCTCTCGGAGCTGGGCGCCTCTGACGACCGGAGGCGGGGACTTGCCGCCGAGCAGGCTGCCCTGGAAGCGGATCTCGCGCACGCCGCGCGGGACCTTCGCCGGCGCCGGCTGGCCGCCGCCAAGCGGCTGACGCGCGTGATTGCCCGCGAGCTGGCGGACCTCAACCTGCCCGACGCCGCCGTGGAGTTTCCGCTGGACACGCGGGCCGATGCCGCCGGGCTCGTGCTCGACGAGGGCGAGGCGCCGGTGGCTTTCGATCGATCGGGCGTGGACGCGGGGGAGATGCTGCTCAGCGTGAACCGCGGGCAGCCGGTGCGTCCGCTGGCCGCGGTTGCCTCGGGTGGAGAGATGTCGCGGATTCTGCTGGGTCTCAAGTCGGCGCTCGCCGCGGTCGACGAGACGCCCACGCTGATCTTTGACGAGATCGACGTGGGCGTGGGCGGACGCAGCGGCGACGTGGTGGGACAGAAGCTGGCCAGGCTGGCGCGGGACCACCAGGTCCTGTGCGTGACCCACCTGCCCTCGGTCGCGGCCTTCGCCGACACGCACTTCGTGGTGGAGAAACAGGAGGAAGCGGCGGGCACCGTGACCGACGTGCGCCGGCTCGACCCAGACGCCGTCGTCGAGGAAGTCGCGGCCATGGGCGGCAGCCGCACCACCGCCGGACGGCGCGTGGCACGCGACCTCCTGGCCGACGCGGTGGCGTGGAAGGACGCCGGCCAGGCCGGGGAGTCCGGTGGATATGCCACGGAGGCGGCGGCGCGCCGATGCTAGGCTCGCGGCACCCTGCCCCGCCGGGGCGGGGCGCGTTTCCCGCGTGCGAAGCATCTGAGGCCCCACGCGCGCCGCACGCCCGGCATCGACCGGAGTTCGGATGATCAACGCCAGCGCTCGCCGGGCGGCATGGTCGGGATTTGCGCTGCCGCGGCCCATGTTTCGCGGCACGGCCTACGGCCGGAAGGCGCTGGGCCTGCGGCTGTTGCAACTGGCGCGCCGCCGGCAACGCGCCCGCGCGCTGGCCCTGGCGCCGCGCCTGGTCACGCTGGGAATCGCCGGCGCGCTCGTCATCGCCGTGCCGGCCGCCTGGCTGGGAGGTCCCGATCTTCTCGTCCCATCCGGCATCGCCCTCGCGCTGGCCGGCGTCGTCGTGCTGGCCGGGGTGGCGCTGCATGTGCCAGCGCCCCACGACGTGGCGCTGGCCTACGACAACCGCGCCGGCTTGCAGGAGCGTCTTTCGACGGCGATTGCCGAGCTTCGAAACGTCGATCCCGACGTGCGCGAGTTGCAGCACGCCGACGCGCTGGCGGCCGCGGGTCGCCTGAATCCCGGCAGGGCCATGCCGTACGGCGTGTCCAGACGCGATCTGTTGACCATGGCGCTGGCGGCCGCCGCCCTTGCGGCGTGGGCGGCCGCGATCACCCTCACTCCGTTCTGGCGCACGATCAACCCGCCGCTCTCCCTCGACCGCGGCGACGTCGAGCAGTCCGACGCGGCGGCTCCGGGGCCGGCGGCGCCCGGCGATTCAGCGGCGGCGCTCGATCCGACAACGGCCGCGGAGATCGAGCGCATGCAGGCGGCGATCGACGAGTTGCGCGCGCAACTCGATCCCGAGTCCGGCACGGCGGAGCAGGCGCTGCATGAAGCCTCGGAGCACCTGCGCCTGTCGGACGAGGGACGGC
>DAOUKN010000280.1:0-10893 GCA_034421255.1 Chloroflexota bacterium
CACGTCAGGGCGCCCGCGATGACCAGCGTCACGGCGGCAATGGGCCGTTGCCAACGCGTGCGGCGCAGCCACCCCGCGAAATCGTTCCAGGTCTCAGCCAGCGTTAGCGGACGATCGAGGTCTCGTGATGCGCCCGTCGCTTGCGACGCGTCAGGCGCGCCTGAATCCAAGTCGGCAGGCCGTTCAATCGATCGTGCCAGATTGGGCGTCCCGCCGTCGTCGGAGGCCGGGCGGGGACCTTGGGTCGGGCCCTCTGGGCCGCCAGCCGTCATGGCGACGGCGATGCGTGTCGGTGCATAACGAGCATTCTACGCAGCCCCCCTGCGCGGAGATCGGCGGCCTAGCGGTTGACATCCGCGTCTTTGCGGCGTAAGTACGGGGAACAAGCAAATGTGCGGCGCTGAGCGAGACCAGTAGCCGTCCTTCACGCGGACAGCGAGCCGGCGGCGGTGCGAGGCCGGTACGCGTCGGACGGCGAATTGCCCTCGTGAGCCGCTCGGCCGAAGCAATGGCGTGGGTAGGCCGAGCCGGTTGGCCCCCGGTAGCGGGCTTGGGTGCCTTGGCACCCGCTGAGGTTGCGTGCCGCGAGGCTGCAGCGCAGGAAGGTGGAATCACGGGAGCGCCCGTCCTTCGGGATGGGCGCTCTTGGCGTAATGGAGGATTGGAAGATCGACCCGGGAAACGGCGGTGCGGACCAGGCGCCGGACTCCGCGGCCAGGAAACGCCGCGGGCCGGAGTGGATGCGCGTCGTGCTCGACAAGGATCCAGCCGCCAGGAACGTGCTGGAGGTGTTGCTCTATCCCAGCGTGCACGCGCTCTTCTTCCATCGGATCGCCCATTGGCTCTATGTGCGGGGCGTGCCCGTGCTGCCCCGCGCCATCAGTCAGTTCGCGCGACTGGCAACCGGCGGCATCGAGATTCATCCGGGCGCCCTGATCGGACGTCGCTTCTTTATCGACCACGGCTCAGGCGTGGTGATCGGAGAGACCGCACGCGTGGGTGACGACGTCATGCTGTACCACCAGGTCACCCTGGGCGCCACCGGCTGGTGGCGTGAGGACGGCATCGGCGGCAAGCGGCGACACCCGATCGTCGAGAACGGCGTGACCATCGGCGTCGGGGCCAGCATCCTTGGCCCGGTCACGGTCGGCGCCGGCAGCCGCATTGGCGCCTTGTCGATCGTCACCGAAGACGTCCCCCCCGGCTCGACGGTCGTTGGGCCTCGCGCCAGCTACGTCGAGCGTCGCGGCGAGCCGGTTCGACGGCAACCGATCCGTCAGCTTGGCGAGCGGCGCGATCCGCCCGACTACGTGATCTGAGCTGGCCGATACACTGAGCGGCTGCTTGAGGTCGCCGTGAGGCTGTCCGTGCAACGCTTGTCCTCGCTCTTCGGTCGCACCCTGCGTGAAGACCCCGCCGACGCCACGATCGCGTCCCACCGGCTCATGGTGCGCGGAGCGTTCATTCGCCCGCTTGGCGCTGGGATTTTCAGCTACCTGCCGTTGGGCTGGCGGACCTTGCGACGGATCGAGCAGGTCGTTCGCGAAGAGATGGACGCCGTCGGCTGCCAAGAGCTCCTCATGCCCGTGGTGCATCCGTCCACGCTTTGGGAACGCACCGGCCGCTTTGCCACGCTCGGGCCCGAGCTTGTGCGCTTCAAGGATCGCGCCGAACGCAACATGGTGTTGGCCCTCACCCATGAGGAGATCGCCCTTGATCTCGCCGCACGACTCGTGGGCTCCTACCGCCAGCTCCCCGTCAGCGTCTACCACTTTCAAACGAAGTTCCGCGACGAGCCGCGCCCGCGCGGCGGGCTGCTGCGCACCCGCGAGTTCACCATGAAGGACGCCTACACCTTCGACCCGTCGCCGGAGAGTCTCGACGCCACCTATCGGCATTTCGTCCGGGCCTACGTGCGCGCATTTCGCCGCTGCGGGATCGAGCCCCTCGTCGTCGAGTCGGACGCGAGCGCGATGGGAGGCTCGGACGCGGACGAGTTTCACGCGATGACGTCCGCCGGCGAGGACACGATCGTGGTGTGCACCAGCTGCGACTATGGGGCCAACCAGGAAGTGGCGACCACGCAGCCGCCCGAGCCCGACGACGCCGAGCCGCTCCCGATGGAAAAGGTCGAAACCCCTGGGCAGGAGACCATCACCGCCGTGGCCGGCTTTCTCGGTTTGCCGGCTCACCGCACGCTAAAGGCCGTCTGTTACTGGACCGGTGACCAGATAGCGTTTGTGGCCATTCGCGGCGATCTGGAGGTGAATGAGGCCAAGCTGCGCGGGACGCTGGGCGCCCCCGACCTTCGTCTCGCGGCCGATCAAGAACTGACCGCCGCCGGTCTCGTGCCGGGCTATGCCTCGCCGGTGGGGCTCGACCAAGTGACGGTCGTCGTGGATCGTTCTGTGGAATGCACGTCCAATCTGGTCGCCGGGGCCAACATGCCTGGCTTTCACCTGCTGAACGTCAACTATCCGCGTGACTTTGCCGCCGATCACGTCGCCGATATCGCCGCCGTTGCGGCCGGAGATCCGTGCCCGAAGTGCGGTGCGGCGCTCGAGTTGCGGACCGGTATCGAAATTGGGAACACGTTCAAGTTCGGCGCCTACTACAGCGACAAGCTGAATGCCAACTTCCTATCGGAAGGAGGGTCGCCGCAGCCAATCGTGATGGGCTCCTACGGCATTGGGATCACGCGACTGGCCGCGGCCATCGTGGAGCTTCACCATGACGAACACGGGATCATCTGGCCGGCCAGCGTGGCGCCCTATGACGTGCACGTGGTGCAGCTGGGTCAGGCCGACGAGGTGCGGGAGGCCGCGGAACGTCTCGCCCGCGATCTCGAGGCGACCGGCCTCACGGTGTTGGTGGACGACCGTGATGAGAGCGCGGGGGTCAAGTTCAACGACGCTGACCTGTTGGGCATTCCCATTCGCTGCACCGTGAGCCGCCGCACCGTGCGGGCGGACGCCGTCGAGATCAAGCTCCGGCACCAGGATGAGCGCGAGCAAGTAGCATCCGCGGAGGCGGTCGCCAGGGTCGTGGCGGAACACGACGCGCTGCTGGCCGCGCTTAGCCCCGACGCGCCGCTGCCTGACCTCGTAGGCGGCTAAGGCGAGAGGATCGCCTCTCTTTCCTTGCAAGCTATTGCTCGGGCCACGCGACGTTCCGTTGGAAGTCCGAGTGCCAGAGCAATTCTTGGCCTATATGCTGCTTAGGGAGCTTGATCATCACGACCTGAAGGCCCGCAGTGCGAGCGAGCTTCATCGCGGGCAGACAATCGGTGTCGCCGGTTAGCAAGATGATGCGGTCGACGGACCGCGTCGCGGCATAGCTGGCGACATCGAGGCCGAGCCGCATGTCGAAGCCCTTCTGCACAAAGCGAGGGCTAAAGTCATCGTCGGTGAGTTCCTGCGGGTCAATCGGTACTTTCTTGGGCTCGAAGCCTCGAAACTTCAGCGTGCCCAGTCAAACGGCGACTTGAGGCTTCGCCGCAAGGGCGGCAAGCCACTCACCTGAACCCGAAAACTCGGTGCTGCGGCCAGAAACGGGCAGCCTAAGCGTGCCGTTATACGGAGCACAGTCATAGTAGAGCGCACGCAGTAGCACCTCATCGCCCGCGACGCAGGCATGCGCCACTTTCTCGATGTAGTCGGGGTTAAACTGGTAACCAGCTTGCCTGACAAGAACGCGGAGGTAGCCGCCATCGATGAAGACCGCGGCCCGTATACGTAAAGACCCCTCACGGACAAGCCGCGAGGGGTCTCCAGATACGTGCCCGCCTACGGGCGTACCGGATACCACGTTCGAATACTAGATTTGGCAGCATTGGGCCGTCAACCTTGGCTCGAAGAGATTTCAGAGGGTTGCCTCCAGGCTGAATTCTTCCGGCCTAAACGTCCCGAAGTCTGGCTGCAGTTGCTGGATTGCGGACCCGTTCCTCCTGCGGTGAGGACGCGTGTCCGAAATCGACGGAGATCTCGATCCCAATGTCCCACGATCCCCAGGGCCATTGACCATTGGTACGCTTGATTCGGCTGTCCTGGAGCCCCCTCCACCTGTGTAGCTTTCGCCTATGCGCGCAACCATCGGCCCGCCTCGCCTGGCGCCGGCGGTCGAGCTGCGGGCTCCGATGAACGCCGCGCGATGACCGTCGCACCCTCAAGCACCGCCAACGGCGTCGTCTGGGATCTGTCCGCGCTCTATGGCGGGCTCGACGATCCACGCATCGAGCGCGACCACGACGCCGCCGACACCCGCGCCCAGGAGTTCGCCACGCGCTATCGGGGGCGGCTCGGGGAGCTCTCCGCGTCCGGCCTGCGCGAGGCCCTCCGCGAGCTGCAAGACATCTACGAGCTCATGGACGCGCCGGTGATCTTCGCGCATCTGCAGCACGCGGCCCACAGCGACGACCCCGCCGCCGGGCGGCTGCTCAATAGCACCCAGGCGCGCAGTACCGAAATCCGCCGGCACCTAATCTTCTTCGACTTGGAGTGGGTGCATCTCGACGACGAGCGCGCCCGCGAGTTGATGGCGGACCCGCGGCTGGCCGAGTTTGCCTACCTGCTGGAGCGCGAGCGCCGCACCAAGCCGCATCGCCTGGCCGAAGGCGAAGAGCAGGTGATGGATGAGAAGGCCAACACCGGCGCGCGTTCGTGGTCACGCCTGTTCGACGAGATCACCAGCCGCATCACCTGCGAGGTGGAGATCGACGGCGAGCGGCGCACCCTGACCGAAGCCGAGACCCTGGCCCAGATGTACAACCCCAACCGCGACACCCGCCGCAGCGCCGCGGCCGGGCTCACCGCCGCGCTCGCGGCCAATCAACATCCGCTCACCTACGTCTTCAACGTCTGCTTGCAGGATCACGCCATCGACGACCGGCTGCGGCACTACCCGGCGCCCATCTCGTCCCGCAACCTGGCCAACGAGATCGAGCCGGCCGCCGTGGAGGCGCTGGTGGCCGCCTGCGAGGCCGGGTTCGGCATCGTGCAGCGCTACTACCGCCTCAAGCGGCGCCTGCTCGGCCTCGACGAGCTGTTCGACTACGACCGCTATGCGCCCATTCGGGCCGACGACACCGTCTACTCGTGGGACCGTTGCCGCGAGATCGTGGTTGAAAGCTACGCCGCCTTCTCCGAAACGCTCGGCGGCATCGCATCGCGGGCGTTCGAGGAGCGCTGGATCGACGCGGAGTTGCGCCTCGGCAAGCGTGGCGGAGCGTTCAGCGCCGGGTCGACGACCAAGACCCACCCGTACGTGCTCTGCAACTACACCGATCGCATCCGCGACGTCATGACC
The DNA here is from genome assembly GCA_034421255.1 of Chloroflexota bacterium. Taxonomy (GTDB): domain Bacteria; phylum Chloroflexota; class UBA11872; order UBA11872; family UBA11872; genus JAJECS01. The sequence goes on from DAOUKN010000280.1 coordinate 5,305, forward strand.
GTCGCCCACGAGTTGGGCCATGCCGCCCACCAGTTCCTGTCGCGCGGGGTGGGCTACCTACAAGCGCACACGCCCTTGACCACCGCGGAAACCGCCTCGGTGTTCGGGGAAATGCTGGTCTTTCGCCGTCTGCTGGAGGCCCAGCCGTCCGACCAGGCGCGCTTGTCGTTGCTGGCAAGCAAAATCGAAGACAGCTTCGCCACGGTGTTCCGGCAGATCGTCATGCACCGCTTCGAGGAATCCGCCCACGCGGCTCGCCGCGATGAGGGCGAGCTGCCGGCGGAGCGCCTGAGCGAGCTGTGGATCGAGGCCAACGCGCCGATGCACGGCGACGCGGTCACCCTCACCGACGACTACCGCACCTGGTGGAGCTATATCCCGCACTTCGTGCACTCGCCGTTCTACGTCTATGCCTACGCGTTCGGCGAGCTGCTCGTTCTGGCGCTGCTCCAGGTCTATGACGCGCGGGGCGACGCCTTCGCGCCCGCCTACACTGAGATGCTGAGCCGCGGCGGCTCAATCTCGCCCGAGGCATTGGTCCGTCCGATGGGCATCGATCTGAACGACCCAAGCTTCTGGTCGGGCGGGGTGGCGATTCTGGACGACATGGTGTCGCAGGCCGAGTCGCTGGCCTCCGGGACCGCATGAACGACCGGCGCCAGGTTCTCGAGGCTTCGGCGTCGCCGGCCGTTACTCCGGCGGATGCCGCGGCCGTGATCGCCGACGCGCTGGCCGAGACTCGGCGCGACGCATCTCGAGTGCTCGTGCTGGCGCCCGACGACACCCGCAAGATCCCGGTCAGCCAGACCTTTCGTGCCGTATGGCAGGCGCTCCGGGGACGCGCCGGCTCGGTGGACGTCATGATCGCGCAGGGCACCCACGCGTCGATGCCCGAAGCCGCCAAGCGGCAGTGGGTGTTCGGCGCCGACGCCTACCCCGACGTCCCCATCTACGACCACGAGTGGGCGCGGGCGGACGCCCTGGTCGACATTGGATCCGTCACGCTGGCCGAGCAACGGACCCGATTCGCCGACTACGGGGACCTCGCGCCGGGGCTGGGCTTCGACCGCGACATGCCGGTGCGGATCAACCGCCGGCTGCTCGACTATGACCGCGTGATCCTGCTCACACGCGTGCAACCGCACGAAGGGGCGGGCTTCGCGGGGGGCGCCAAGCAGATCTTCCCCGGCGTCTCGGGACCCGAAATGATCAACCTGCTCCACACCATCGGCAGCCTGCGCGGCGCGCGGGCCATTCAGGGCGAGCTCGACAACCCGGTGCGCGAGCTGATCGATGACATGACCCGCCAGGTTCCGGTTCCCCTCACAACCATTGCCCTGGTGGTCGATGACGCGTCGGGGACTACGCGCGGAGTGTTCGTGCAGCCGGATGGATGGCGCGAAGGCACGCGGGCCGCCGCGGCGCTCAGCGCCGAAGTCAATATTCGCTACACCGACCGTCGCGTCTCACGCGCGGTGGCGGCAACTCCGCGCCTGCCCGACGGCTCGTGGATGTATCCCGAGCTGTGGACTGGCGCCAAGGGCGTATTCCGCGGTGACGACACGGTGGCCGATGGCGGCGAGCTTGTCCTGTACGCCCCCGGCGTGCGGGAGATCTCCGCGGCGCACGGCCGCGCGATCCGGCACGTGGGGCTCCACGGTTGGCCATACCTTCTGGCCCATCCCGAGGCCTGGCAGCCTCACGGCGTCAGTCCCCTGGCGCTTACGCTGGGGGTCTTGATCAAGGGTGACGCGCCCATGGTGGACGGACGCGAGACGCCGCGCATCGACGTCCGCCTGGCCACCGCCATTCCGCCGGATGAGTGCCGCGCTCTCGCCGTGGGCTATGAGGACCCGGATCAGGTGGCGCGCGAAATCGACGCGGCCCCGGCCGACGTCATCGACGACGACCGTTTCGTCATGCATAACGCCGGCAGCGTCCTGTGGCGGTATCGGTCGGCCAACGGCCAGACAGAGTCGTAGCGGGGACCTTGGATGGGGCGGGAAGTCGACGATCAGAACCCGCCGTCGCGGAGGCCGTTGAGTATCATCCGTCGCATCAGAGTCGGCTTTCGGGCTCTGGGCAAGCACCATGGTTGAGAACCCTCCAGCACTGAACGGGATGCCCCGGCCGAGCCAGGATTGGCGATGACGGACGACGTGTCCTTCGAACCGTCCGAGCAGGTGTACATGCCAACCGAAAAGCTCCCCGACCTTTCGGTCGTCATACCGACCTATCGTCAGTCCGACGTCATCGGCCACCAGGTCGGCGAGGTGCTCCGGGCGCTTGACGGCCTCGGCTGCGACTACGAGGTGCTGGTCGTTGTCGATGGCGATGAGGACGGCACGTCGGACGTGCTCGCAAAAGTCGAGCACGAGCGGCTGCGCGTTGCGGTGCAGGAGCGAAACTCAGGCAAGGGCGAGGCGGTGCGCCGGGGTCTGCTGGCGGCTGCCGGTCGTGCGCGGGCCTTTCTCGACGGCGGCGGAGACATTCCCGCGCAGTGCCTCCTGGACGCCTATCGACTCCACGTCGCGTCAGCGGCGGACATCGTGGTCGGGTCAAAGCTGCACGCCGAGTCGGTGGTCGAGTATCCGCCGGCGCGCCGCATCTATAGCTGGGGCTACCGCCAGCTCACCCGAATGCTCTTCGGCCTCACCGTGCGCGACACGCAGGTCGGCTTGAAGATCTACGCGGCCCCGGTCGTCGAGCAAGTCTTTCCGCACGTGCGCACGTCGGGCTTTGCCTTTGACATCGAGGCTCTGGCGCTGGCAATTCGACTCGGGTTTCGGGACATCGTCGAGGCGCCCGTGATCGTGCGTGATCGATATCCGAGCACGATCCGACCGACCACCGTTGCCACGATGTTCATTGAGACGCTCATGGTGGCGGGTCGCCTGCGCCGGTTCGATCCCGAGTAGGCCGGCGAACGGACCGGCGCGTCGACTTGCGAACCGGCGCTGTCGCCGGGCGCTTACGACACGCGCCGCCGCGGGGTATCTTCTGACGCCGTTGACCATGCTGGGATCAGTGACAGCGATGGAAGGATCTGGTTAGCGATGCAGTCCCAGACGGGTAGTGAGGCCCAAGACGACCTGGCGATCACGCTCGGGGTCGAGGAGGAGTTCTTTCTCGTCGATCCCGCGTCGCGCGACCTCCTCGTGGACCCTGACATTCGCATTTTCGAAGCGTCCGCGGAGCGCAGTGGGCCGCACGAGATTTCGCGGGAGCTGCTGCGCACGCAGGTCGAGGCAATTTCCCGCGTGTGCGCGACGGTGGCTGAGGTTCGCGACGCACTGCTGGAGACTCGCCGGATCGTCACTCAGGCGGCTGAGACCTATGGGGCGGCCGTGATGGCGGCCTCCACCCATCCGTTTGCGCAATGGAGGGCGCAGGCCACCACCCCGCGCGAGCGTTACAAACGCTTCACCACCACGTACCAGGAGAGTGTTCGTCGGTTCCTGATCGGCGGCATGCACGTCCACGCGGGGTTCGGCGATCCGGATGAGCGAGTTCGCGTAATGACCGCCATGCGGCGCTACCTGCCGCTGCTCCACGCGCTCTCCACCAACTCGCCGTTCAACGGAGGCCACGACACCGGCTTCAAGTCCTACCGCTTGAATCTGGTGGGCAACTTGCCGCGGACCAGCCTGCCCGGCCCCCTAGGGTCGCGGGCCGAGTATGACCGGCTGGTTGCCGACTATCAGCGTATGGACTTCATCACCGACGGCAGCGAGCTGTGGTGGGACATTCGCCCTTCCCATGCTCATCCGACCATCGAGATGCGCATCTGCGATGTCTGCACGCGCGTCGACGATGCGATGTCCATTGTGGCCACCTACGCGTCGCTTGTCCGCCGGTTGCTCCGCCATCTCCGAGACGGTGCGCTGCCGCCGGAGCCACCGACCGAGATCATTGCCGAGAACCGCTGGCTGGCCCAGCGCTACGGCGTGCTCGCCTTCTTTGGCGACGTGCGGGGCGGAGGGCGGAAAGACATCAGCGACTTGACGGACGAGCTCGTGGACGACCTGACCGAGGACGCTCGCGCGCTCGGCTGCGAGGCTGAGCTGCGCCACGCGCGCACCATTATCCGCGAAGGCACCGGCGCCGACCGGCAGCTCGATCTGTATCGCCTCCGGCGGCTGGAAGGGGACTCCCGCGAAGAGGCCTTGCGCCGCGTCGTCGATCTGGTGCTCACCGAGACCCGTGCCAGCGTGGACGCCTAGCCTGAGCTCGAGGCGGCGGCTGACGGACGGCTTCGTTGGCCGCGACTGCAGCGCTGCGCCGCATCGTTCGCCCAATCTCACGCGATGGAACGAAGGCTAGGACGACGGTGGACGCGGCCGCACCAAACCGCCCAGGAAGTGCCAGCCATAGCAGAGGTGGCTGGCGACAATAGCGGGGGCGACGGCCGCTCCGATCCTCGCGTTGCCCGAGCCGCGCATCGCATGTAGGGCACTTCCCCCTACCGCAAGGCCGTAGAGCGCCAGGCTGCCAAGGAGCACCCAACGAATCGGCTCAACCCAAACTGACGTCAGCGCGGCGATCACCAGCCACAGCAGCCACAGGCTGGGAATGAAGTATTGGAGTCGGCGCGAAGTTTCCGGAAACACCCGCGCGAAATAGCCGCGATGCCGCCCATAGTGGGCGATCTGCCGCAGGTGGCCGCGCATCACCGGCCGCCGATGGTGATAGACCAGCGCGCCGGGCTCATACACGATGCCGCCGCCTCCGCGAACGATTTCCAGGCACAGCTTGGTGTCCTCCCCCGGGTAAAAGGCGCTGTCGAATCCGCCAACGGCCTCAAACGCCGAGCGGCGCACCATCAGATTCATCGATGGATAGTCGTCCACGGCCCGGCGCCGCCCAGCGACATAGCGGAAGCGAGCCGGGCCGGACACGATCCATGACGCGTAGGTCCACCCGGAAACCTGCGCGTGGAATCCGTCGTTCGGCGGGGTGACGCCCGGACCACCGACCGCCGACACGGATGAATTCTCGAAGTGGGGCGCGGACGCTTCGAGCCAGCCGGGGGCGGGATACGCGTCGTCGTCGAGGAACGCCAGCCACGCTCCGCTGGCTGCCGCCGCACCCATGTCGCGCTTTTGCGCCGGTCCGATGGAGCCGCTCGCCATGCAGCGCGCCGCGGACAGGCCGCCCGGCGGCGCCTCGTCGAGGACGACGATCGTTTCCCAAGGCGGGCGCGTCAGGCGCGCGATCGCCGACAGCGCCTCGTCGAGGTAGGCGGTCCGGCGCGCCGCGACGATGATGATCGACACGTCCACAAACGCTGACGCAGGCGGCACTTGGCGTCCGTGACGCTCTTCTGCCGTCTCTTGGTTCGGGGGTTCGGAGTCACCCATGGTGTTCTAGAATCATAAAGCCGACGTGTTGCGCGGCGGAACAAGCCTGGCGCCAGTCCATTGATGCGGCCGCTTCACCACCCTTGGAACGATAAACCCGCGTGAGAGTTGCCATCAGCTTTCCGCCGTTCGAGAGCGCCAAGGGCATCCCGCTTCTCAGTCAAAACCGGCAGTATCAGGTCTTTTCGACCGGACGCAGCGAGGGCCAGGGGCTCGTGGGCGCGCTGAA
>DAOUKN010000281.1:0-2608 GCA_034421255.1 Chloroflexota bacterium
CTGATTGAAATCACGGCGGACATCTTCAAGGTCCGGGATGCCGGCGCCGACGGATTCCTGGTCGATGCCATCCTCGATCAGGCCGGCCAGAAGGGCACCGGACGCTGGACCTCGCGCGACGCGCTCGATCTGGGCACGCCGATCCCAACCATCGACGCCGCCGTCTGGTCGCGCCACATCTCGGCGCTCAAGGATGAACGCGTCGCCGCGGCACCGGTGCTCCGACCCGACGGCGCGCCGCGGATCGAGCGGTTCGACGGACTGGTCGAGTGCGTGCGCCAGGCGCTCTACGCCGCCAAGGTGTGCTCCTACGCCCAGGGCATGTCCCTGCTGCGGGCCGCGTCCGAGGCCTACGCCTACGAGCTGAAGCCCGCGGAGCTGGCGCGCATCTGGAAGGGTGGCTGCATCATTCGCGCCCGTCTGCTGGGGGACATCCAACGGGCCTTCACCGCCGACCCGTCGCTGGTGAATCTCTTGCTGGACGAGGAGTTCCGGAGCCAAATCGAACAGGCGGACGAAGGCTGGCGCAGGGTCGTGACCAGCGCCAAGAATGCCGGGCTGCCATTCGCCGCCATGAGCGCTTCGCTGGACTACTACGACGCCTACCGCTCGGACCGGCTGCCGATGAACCTCACGCAGGCCCAGCGGGACTACTTCGGCGCACACACCTACCGGCGCGTGGACCGCCCCGGCGTGTTCCACACGCAATGGGAGCAGGGAGCCGACACCGGCGCCGCCGGCAGCGATCCGGTCGACGCGTGAGGGAGCGCAATGGCGGTTCGCTACTGGCGAGTGCGGAGTCTAGTGTCCATGTCGTGCGGGCATGCATTCACCGAGGCACCGGAATAGACTCACCTCCGCCACAAACGGGAGACGCCCTTCATGCAGCCGCTGCCCCCACCGCTCGACGTGGACGAACCGACGTTGTTGGTCGGGGTGACTCAGACCTACCGAGATGGGATGTCGCTGTGCGAACTCTACCGGGCCGCACGGTATGCCTGGCAGGTCAACAAACCGCACCAGTACAGCCTCGTGCTCGCCGTCGCCAACGGTCGCGTCGTGGGCGCATTCCGAGTCACCGCGTGGCTGCCGGCGACGCGCGAACATTTCCCCGATGAAGAGCCGAACCCCGGCCGGCACGGATTCATTGGGCAGCTCGCCAATCCGGAGTGGTCTCGCTATGTCGGCTGTCGCCTGCCGGACTCCCAACGGCTATACGGCCCTACGCGCCGCATTCCGCCCGCTAACTGAGCCGATCGGTTCGCTACATTGCCAGACGTGAGCACCCGTGGGGCGGTCTGGTTGTAAAGGGCGTACGCCCCGCGGAATGCCCACGCCCAGACCGTACACCGTAACGGCGCCACCGACGGCAGGTGGCGCAGTCCGTGTTCACCTGGGTTTTGGCCGCAATCCGCGGCGCGCGCGCCCTACAAAGCCGACTTCGGAAATCGCGCATAGGCGCTCACCGGCACGCCGTAGCCCCCGGCCTGGCCGAGCCTGAGGTCCACGGCCGCCCCTGAGAGCATGCGGGCCTGGGTGGGCGTCACGTCGAGGTCGCGCACGAGTCGCTCTTCCATTCCGGCCGTGGCCTGTTGGAGCGCCTCCGTCAGGTCGTCGGCAACGCCCACGGTCATCACGTGCGTCGCCGTCTCGAACCAGGGGCGGGCGAGTGGCTCGCCCCGCAGCACGTCGAGCGTCACGTCGATCTCGGCGGTGATGTTCACGCCGGAGTGCGCCTCGCCGTCGCCCATGGTGGCGTGGACGTCACCGATGCCGAACAGCGCCCCCGGCGCTCGCACCGGCAGGTACACCGTGGTACCGGCGGCGATCTCGTTGAAGTCCAGATTGCCCCCGTGGTCGCCGAGGCTGAGCGTGATGATGCTGCCCGCGGCGGGCGCCACGCCGATCGTGCCCACCATGGGACGCACCGGCAGGCGGACGCGGCCCGCAAACCCCACGCCGTCGCCTTCAACGTCAAACGGCTCGATGCCGGGATCCACCGCCTGGTCGCCAAGGATGCCCGTGCCGGGGAGCGCCGCCACGTATCCGCGGGGCGCGAGACGCACGGCTTCGATCGCCACGCGCAGCGTGTCACCGGGCGCCGCATCCCTGACGCCGATCGGTCCCGTGCACGGGTTCATGCGACCGGGCGTGCGCCGGCGGGCAAAGGCCTCGACATCGAGGTCGTCGCAGTGACCGTCGTAGGCGTCGCGGGCCTCGACGGTGAGCCGGGCGTGCGATGGAACCCAGACGACCGGCGACGCGTCCGCGTCGAATTCGCAGGTCGCATGACGCAGAGAGATTCGCTGGCGCTCAGACGTTGAATTCACAGGGCCTCCTTCAGCGCGCGTGCGGCGCTGGCGGTCATGCCGTCGACGGTCGCGAGTTCCGTCGCCGATGCTTTCCGAATCTGTTCGAGCGAGCCGAAGGCGCGAATCAGCGCCCGCTTGCGTTTCGGGCCGATGCCCGGGATTTCGTCCAGGATCGACCGCCGCCCTTTCTTCGTGCGCAGCTTGATGTGAAAGCTCACCGCGAACCGATGCGCCTCGTCGCGAATCCGTTGCGCGAGCCGCATGCCGTCGCTGTCGTGCGGGAGCTGAATCGGCGC
>DAOUKN010000282.1:0-5935 GCA_034421255.1 Chloroflexota bacterium
CAACGCCCATCAGGCTCGCTTCCAGTACGAGGACGGCGTGGTCGTCGTGGCGACCATCGCCTTCGGCATGGGGATCGACAAGCCCGACGTGCGGCTCATCGCCCACTACGACCTGCCCAAGACCCTCGAAGGCTATTACCAGGAAACCGGGCGGGCTGGACGCGACGGCCTGCCCAGCGAGTGCGTGCTCTTCTTTTCCGCCGGCGACCGGGCCAAGTTCACGCGTTTCATCGATGAGATCGAAGACCCAGCCGAACGCGAGCGCGCCCAGCAAAAGCTCGACCAGATGATCGCCTTCGGCGAGGCGCGGACCTGCCGTCGGGCCTTCGTCTTGCAGTACTTCGGCGAAACCTACGACAAGACGGACTGTGGCGGTTGCGACGTGTGTCTGGCCGTGCGCGAGACATTCGACGCGACCGAGGTTGCCCAGATGGTCCTGTCGGCAGTCATCCGCACCGGCGAGCGATTCGGCCCCGCTCACGTCATCGGGGTTCTGCGGGGCTCGCGTGCCAAGAAGGTGATGGAGTGGCGTCACCACGAGCTTTCCGTATACGGCATCGCCGGGAAGTACAGCCGCGACGAGCTCAAGGAGCTCGTGGGGCTGCTGGAAGACGAAGGGCTGTTGCAGCGAAGCCCCGACAAGTTCGCGACCGTCTCGGTGACACCCGCGGGGCATGACTTCCTTCGCCGGCGCGAGCGGCTGACACTCAGCCGAATCAAGCGCGCATCGCCCGAATTGCAAGCTGGTCCCAACGACGTGGCGAGCCCCGGCGACGACGCTTGGTCCAGCGGCGGGACACCGGGCTTCAATGGCGAATTGTTCCAGCGCCTGCGCGACCTGCGCGCTGCGCTGGCGCAGTCCCGGAACCTCCCGCCCTACATGATCGTCGGCGATCAGGCACTGCAAGAGATGGCGACGTTCTTCCCGCGAACCCGAGAAGGCTTGACGCACATCACCGGCGTGAGCCGGGTCAAGCTGGACGAATTCGGCGACGCGTTTCTCAACGCCATCCGCTCGTATGGCGATGCGCAGGACCTGGCGGAGCAGGCGAATCTCCAGCCGCGCACGCGTGGCCAGGACAACGGACGCCCCGACTTCGACCCGGAGCTTTTCGAGCGTCTAGGCGAATTGCAGCATCAGGTGGCCATGTCCAAAAACCTACCGGCCCACTTGATCTTTACCCACCGGACGCTCAAGGAGATGGCGCGCGTCATGCCCCAGGATCGCGCAAGCCTTGCACGTATATCCGGCGTCGGCCCGGCGAAGCTGGAGGCGTTCGCTGACGATTTCCTGCAAGTGATCCGCGAGCACGCCGCTTCACGGGAAACTGGGTAGTCCGAGAGATTTGGTCGGTGCGGTAGCCCGACCGTGCGTCGGGAATAGGTGGTTCGGCTTGGAATGGCCTTCCTCGTTCGGCCCCAGACCATTGACGCACGGCCAAGCCCAGCCGTACGGTCAATCTCCTCCGACCGTCCCCAGCGAGGACCACGGCCATCGCCAAGCCGCCCGTCAGCGACGCTGCCGTTGCCGCCAAAACCGGCAAGACGTGGGACGAATGGTGCGCCGTCCTGGACGCCGCCGGCGGCATGACCATCGGTCACACGGCCATCGCCGCCTATCTGCGTGACCACCACGGCGTCCCGCCCTGGTGGAGCCAGGAAGTCACCGTGGGCTACGAGCGCATCCGCGGCCTGCGCGACGAGCACCAGACTCCCCGCGGCTACCAGGTGAGCGTGAGCAAGACGCTGCCGGTGGCCAGCGAGGCGCTCTACATGGCCTGGACGGATGAAGAATCCCGCCGGCGCTGGCTCGGCGACGACGAGCCCCACATCCGCACCGCGCGCCCCAACAAGTCGCTCCGCATCACCTGGGTCGACGGCGCCACCCACGTCGACGTGGCGTTCTATCCCAAGGGCCCGGCGAAGAGTCAGGTCGTCGTGCAGCACTCCAAGCTCGCGGACCGCGCCGACGTCGAGGCCAAGCGCACCTATTGGAAGTCGGCCCTCGCCCGCCTTGCTGGCGAGGTGACGTAGCCGCCCGCTACGCTCCCCAAATCCAGACGCCGAAACTCAGCCATGCTGCCTCGCGAACGCTATCTGCCCGCCGCGGGCATCGACCGCGCCCAGTGGCACTCGGTCTGCTACATCGACGCCGGCCTCACCCGCCTCGAACGCTTCCAGACCAGCGGCGCCTCGGACGAGTACCACGAGTTCGAGCAGCGCACCTCACCCGACAACGGAAGCACCTGGACCGACCGCGAGGCCCTGCCCGGCATCGTGCAGGACCTCGACGGCGGCGGCATCGTCAGCTATCTGCCCAGCATCTTCATCGACCGCGCGCGCAACCGGCGCTACCAGTTGCGCATGCGCCGCATTTGGCCCGGTCTGCCGGCCTATACCCACGCGTGGGACTCCCACCGGCACCCGTGCAACGATCACAGCTTCGCCTGGGCTGACGACGAGCCCGAAACGCTGCTCCGGTATGAAGACGGGCCGGACTTCGACCCCGAGAATCCATTCGAACCCGAGTTTTGCGCGACCAACCGCGCCTATCCCGGACAGGGCATCACCATCGCGCCCGACGGGACGGCCTATCTGCCTCTCGTGGCGCATCCCGCCGCGCAAGAGAGCGCGCATGCCAGCGGCGGCCTGATCGTCATGCGCCGCGAGCCCCAGTCGAGCGAATGGCAGGCATCAAACATCGAGTTCCTCGGGACGGAGCGCTCGTCGCGCGGAGTCCTAGAGCCGGAGGTCGCGGTGCTGCGCGATGGCCGCCTGCTCACGGTCGTCCGCGCCAGCAACACCGCCACCACCCCGGGGCGCAAGTGGTTCAGCGTCTCCGACGACGGCGGCCGCCGCACGTCGCCGTTCCAAGAGCTCCGCTACGACGACGGCTCCCGGTTCTATTCCCCCTCCAGCATCCATCGCTTCGTCCGCTCCGAGCGCAACGGGAAGCTCTACTGGCTCGCCAACATCACCCCGGGACCTCCCGACGGCAACAGCCCGCGCTACCCCCTCTACATCGCCGAGATCGACGAGGACGGTCCGGCGGTGCGGCGCGAGAGCCTGATACTCGTCGACGACCGCGGCCCGAACGAACCCGAAGCGCTGCAGCTTTCGAACTTCAACATCCTCGAAAACCGCGAAACCCTGGACATCGAGATTTACCTCACCCGCCTCGGCGAAGTCGCCGGCCACTTCTGGCAGGGCGCCGTGTACCGCTACATGTTCTCGCCGCCGGCCGAGGAATGTTCCGAGTAGGTCGCTGAGCCGTGCCCCGATCCGTTCGCCCTGAGCTTGTCGAAGGGTCTGCCGAACGGATTGGGGCGCAATCAAGCAATGCCCCTCGGTGATCAGGGGCTTCCTAACGTCGCGCGGTCATCAGATAGAGCCGGCGTTTCGAGTCCGCAATCGCGTCCGACCGCTTGATCTCGAAGCTCCGGCCGAAGGCCAACTCGAACTCGGACTGCGTATACCAGGGGAAATCGTGGTTTCGCATCGCCACCAGGCCAAGCGCCATGGGATCGTCGGGCGGGACGAACTCGATAAGAAGTTCCGGCCCAAGCGCCGCGAAAAACCGCGCCAGGCGGTCGAAGCCCGTGTTGTTGCCGATCGCCACGTGGTGGATGAGGGCCAGCGCCATCACCAGACCGGCCGGTCCCCGCGCGGTAAGCGAGGCGATCTCGCGGTTGTCCCACCCAAGCGAGGGGCTGGGATTCGTGACGTCCGCCACGATCGGAAATATGTCCCGTTCGCCCTTGGCGGCCATGCGCCGGTAGTTCAGATCGACCGCTCCAGGGTCGCTGTCGATTGACACCACCGGAACGCCCCCGGTTGCGGCAAGCCGGCTGAAGTCGCCCGTGTTGCCGCCGACGTCCCACACCGATTCCGCCGAGACTGCGGCGAGGAGCTCGGCCACCAGGCGCTTCTTGTCCGCCAGGGCTCGACCGGAATAGCTCGTCTGGTCGCCATATCCGGCCCAGGGCGTGTCGTCGGGCTTCCACGAGATCCGGCGCACCGTAGACTCCAGGCTCTCCAGCAAGGCGTCGAGCCGTCGGCGGCTCATGCGCCCGGCCAGGTCGGCGCGCTTCCGGTTGGCGCTGGCCGCTCGCGCCTGCGCCCGGCTGTGCAGGTGCAAGTGCATCAACAAGCCGGTCCGCAGCCGCGATCGCCACGGCAGCAGCCGCGTCGCCAGGTCCAGCGGCAGGCCCTCCAGGTGGCGCTGCAGCAAGCTGCTCAAACGTGCATCCGTGTAGCCCATGACCGCCAGCGGGGCCAGGAAGTGCTGGCAGAACTGTCGATAGCCCACCCACGGATAGCCCGGCTCGTAAGGCTCGAACGACAGGGTGTCGATCAGCGTGGGACGACCCGCGTGCAGCTGGATGTTGCGCGCACTCGCGTCCTTCAGCGACAGGCCGTGGTCCAGCGCGCGGCGCTGCACCCGCAGGGTCGCAAGCGCGGCGGCCTTGAGTTGGGAAAAGGACCACTCGAACGGATACGAGACGAATTTCAACTGCTCGGGCCGGAGGACGGCCAGGGCGCCGGGCTCCGGCGCCAGGTCCGGGTCGGCGGTCTCGTGGGGAATGAGCAAACCGTCGTCGACCAGGCTCGCGTACAACCCCGAGTCCATCAGGGTGCGGAACGTCGACTCGTAGGACCGGTTGACCTGACGCAGATACTCGCCGTCGCGCCGGAACATGAAACCCGCCGGATCGCGGAACGACCCGGGCAGGCGGGTCTCGCGGTCGGCGGTCATCCGTCGTCTCGGCTGGCCTCCTCGGCCGAGGGGCTCGCCTCCGGCGTCGACCGGCGAAACACACCGACAATTCGTCCCAGCACGTAGCGGAACCACAGCCGGGCCGAGAGCAGGCCGCCCAAAACGGCCGCGATGATGATCTGGATCGCAAAGCTCCCGCTGCCGGGATCGATATAGCTGCGGCCGGCGAGCCGTACGACCTGGAAGGCAAGCAGGGCGGCGACCACCCCGCCAACCAGCGCACGAGTCGCCGAAGATCGCGGCGAGTGGGCGTTCAAAGCCAGGACTCCTCGCCGTCGTCGTGGGATTGATCGAACCGCATCACCGACACACTTTGGACAAGTTTCATCCCCGGCGCAAGAGCGGCGCCATCGGCGAATTGATGTGGCGCGCATGCCGCCGGCGCACTGGACGCAACTCCTGAGACTGCGGTGCCGAGGGCGGGATTCGAACCCGCACGAGCGGTTGCTCACAGCCTCCTGAGGACTGCGTGTCTGCCAGTTTCACCACCTCGGCCGGCCGGTAGCGGAGGCAGGAATCGAACCTGCGGCCAAGGGCTTATGAGTCCCCTGCTCTACCTCTGAGCTACTCCGCCGCGCCCCGCGCGCAAGGAGCTAGGGGCTGGGCCTGAAAGGTACCACGGTCGCCTTGGCGGGCTGGGGGCTGTTGACCACTGCCGCGGCGGGTGGGAGCGATCCATCTCCCTCTACCTGGTGGGATGGGTTGGGAGAAAGGCCTCTCCCGATGGGCGGGCGTCGCGCCTACGGCGGTGAGAGAGCGGCGTCCTCGGTCAGCCCGCCGTCAAAACCCGTCCGCTGGAGGATGGTGCCGGGCGGGTGGTGCTCGATGGTGACGATGCCGGAGAAGACCTCATAGGCCACGCCGGTCTCGCCAACCGTCACGCGCGCCAGCGGCACGATGTGCTGGATCTCCGCCAGACCGGACCGCGGGTCAGTGCCCGCGACATTGAGCGTCAGCAGGTAGGTTTGGCCGGGCGTGAGGCTGGACACCGCACCGCCCCCGGTATCGCCGTTGATTTCGAGGCGCCGCGCGTCGAACTCGATGCGGGCAATCTGCTCGGGCGCGTACAGGGCAACGGGGCCCGGCCACCAGCGCAACGAGTCCGCGCGCGGGTTTGGGTTGTCTGGGTGCAGGTCCACGCCGAGCGGACTGGCTTCA
>DAOUKN010000283.1:0-6734 GCA_034421255.1 Chloroflexota bacterium
GGCTCAACGACAACCAGCTGACTGGTGAGATTCCATCGGAGTTCGGCGACCTTGCCAACCTGCAACACCTGGAGCTCAGCAGGAACCGGCTGCGTGGGGAAATACCGTCCTCGCTTGGACGCCTCTTCAAGATCGAAAAGCTAAAACTCGATAAGAATCAGTTGACTGGACCGATCCCAGCCCGTGTGGGACGCCCGTCCATGCTGCGCGAGTTGGACCTTTCGTATAACCAGCTCAGTGGGTCGATCCCGCCAGAATTGGGACGCCTGAACAACCTGCGAGAGTTGCGACTCAATGACAATCGACTGACGGGGGAGATTCCGTCGGAGATCGGGGGCCTCGCAAACCTGACGATCCTGTCGCTGCGAGAGAACCAGCTCGATTCGTCGATCCCGCCGGAGCTTGGCCGTCTCGCCAACCTGCGAGAGCTGTGGCTCGTCGGAACCAATAACCTCACGGGGTGCATCCCCGAAATGCTGAGCGATGTACCGCGCAGCGATGCTCCGGAACTCGGGCTGCAGATCTGCGGCGTCGCAGCCCCCGCGGCCGCATCTCCCGTCGACAATGACGTGCTCATCGCGCTGTACCACTCGACCGACGGCAGCACGGGTTGCGTCCCCGAGGCGTTAGGCGATGTACCTCCCGCCGACGTTGCCAAACACATGCTGCTGGTATGCGGCGCCCCAGTCCCGCGCCCCGCATCCCCTGTTGACAAAGCCGCGCTGATTGAGCTCTACCACGCGACCGACGGAGCGAATTGGCACGCCAACCACCACTGGGTGAGCGACGCGCCGCTTGGTCGTTGGTACGGCGTGTTCACGAATGCCGCCGGCCAAGTCACGGAGCTGCGGCTCGACAACAACCTTCTATCTGGGGAAATCCCGCCCGAACTGGGCCGCCTCGCCAACCTTCAGCGGCTGGATCTCCGATCGAACCAACTCAGAGGACCGATTCAGTCCGAGCTAGGCCGCCTCGACAATCTCCAGCGGCTGGACCTACGGTGGAACCACCTCAGCGGAGCGATCCCGCCAGAACTGGGGAGACTCTCGAACCTGCAAGAACTCGAACTCTCGAATAACCGGCTGCAGGGGGCGATACCGCCTGAACTCGGAAGCCTCGCGAACCTGCGAAGGCTGATCCTCTACGAGAACCGACTCAGCGGGGAGATTCCACATGAGCTGGGCCGCCTCGCCAGCCTGCGAACGCTGATCGCCTACGAGAACCTTCTCAGTGGGGAGCTTCCACCCGAGCTGGGCCGCCTCGCCAGCCTCCAAACGCTATATCTCACCTCGAACCGACTCAGCGGGCCGATCCCGCCCGAATTGGGGAACCTCGCCAACCTGAGGTGGTTGAGCCTCGATAACAACCAACTCAGTGGCGCGATCCCGTCGGCGCTGGGCCGCCTCGCCAGCCTGAGATTGCTGTGGCTCCGCAATAACCAACTCCGTGGTGAGATCCCGCCTGAGTTGGGTGACCTCGCCAACCTGCAGTACGTTCAACTCGGCGATGGCAACCGATTCACGGGGTGCATTCCAGGGGGATTGCCCACTGCAAATAGCGACACCGAAGAGCTCGGGCTGCCGTTTTGCGGGCCGCCGAAATCTTGAGCGCCGCGACATTGCAGTCCGTGCGGCTCGCCTAAGCTTTCCGGCTGGCTCCTCGCGGTGATTCGCACGGGGCTTCTTGCGAGGCTCGGGCCATCCGGTCGGCCCGTGCTACCCTGAAGCATCGCGGCGTGAGGCGCCGCGGTTTTGTTGTCCTATGCCAAAACTCAAAACTCGCAAAGCGGCCGTTAAGCGGCTGCGCCGAACCGCCAACGGCAAGGTGACGTGCGCCAAGAGCACGGCGCAGACCCTGCGGCGCAAGAAGAGCCGCCGCGCGCGGCGCGCCAAGGGCCATGAGCAGCCGATCACCGGCGGGCAGCTCAAGCAGGCCAAGCGCCTGCTCGCCGGGTAGGGCGAATCGTCGATGGCACGAATCAAGCGAAGCGTCGCCAGCCGCAAGCGCCGCCGGCGCATCCTCAAGGCCGTGCGCGGTCACAAGGGCGCGCGCAGCCGTCAGCTCAAGGCCGCGCATGAGGACCTCATGCACGCGCGGCAATACGCCTACGCCCACCGGCGCACGCGGCGTCGCGACATGCGGCGCGGTTGGATCCTGCGCATCAACGCGCGCGCTCGCGCGCTGGGCATGACCTACAGCCAGTTCATGCACGGCCTGCGGCAGGCCAATATCGACCTCGACCGCAAGGTGCTGGCGGACCTGGCCCTCAACGAGCCCGAGGCCTTTGAGGACCTGGTGAAGGCGGCGCAAGCCGCCGCCTAGGCGCGGTGGGGCCGTGGCTCCAGCGCCGCTCGTCCGCAGTGCCCGCAACCCGGCGGTTGCCCATGTCCGTGCGCTCCAAAGCGGCAGTTCGCGCCGCCGCGCCGGTCACACCGTCGTCGAGGGCCCGAAGCTCGTGGCCGAGGCGCTGCGCGCCGGGGTCGTGGTTTCTGTTCTGTGCGCCGCGGACGCGACGCCGGCCGCCGCGAACGTTGCCGACGAGGCCGAGGCGCAAGGCGTCACGGTGCGCCGCTGCACCGACGGAGTGTTCAAGGCCGTGGCGGACACGGAGACGCCGCAGGGGGTGCTCGCGGTGATCACCACGCCGAATCCGCCGCCGCTTCCGGGCCCTGTCCTGCTGCTGGTCCTGGACGGCGTGCAAGACCCGGGCAACGTGGGGGCCATGGTGCGCAGCGCCGCCGCGGCGGGCGCGACGGGCGTGATCTGCACCCCCGGCACGGCCGATGCCCACGGACCCAAGACCATGCGGGCGGGCGCCGGCGGTCAATTCCGCGTACCCATTCGGAAAGCGGCCGAACCGGCAGACCTCGAGTCGCCCGCCGGCGATCTCGATATGTACGCGGCTAGCGCCGACGCCGATCTCATCTACCACGACGTCGATTGGACGGGTCCTTGCGGACTGATCGTGGGCGCCGAATCGGCCGGCGTTTCGCCCGCCTGGCGCGCCGCGAGCCGCGCCGCCGTGCGCGTGCCGATGCAGGGCAAGGTCGAGTCGCTCAACGCGGCCGCCGCAGCCGCCGTTATCCTGTTCGAGGCCGCGCGGCAGCGCACGGCCAATGCCGCGAAGAAGGACCCCAGTGCGCGAGCGGATTGACGAGCTGCTGGCCGCGGCGCGGGCCGAGCTGGCGCAGGCCGGCTCCGACGAGGCGCTCGAGACATGGCGCGTGGCGCACCTGGGCCGACGCAGCGCGCTCACGGGCATTCTGCGGTCGATCCGGGATTTGCCGCCCGAGGAGCGCCGGGCCGCGGGCCAAGCCGCCAACGCCGCGCGCCAGGCTCTGGAGAAAGCGCTCGCCTCCCACCGCGACAGCCTGAGCCGGCGCGCCGACCGAGCCGGCACCGACGTCACCATGCCCGGCTATCCCGTGCGCCTCGGTCGGCTGCATCCGCTGACGCGCACGCTGCGCGAGATTCGCGCGGTATTCGCGCCGTTGGGATTCCGCGCCGTCAGCGGCCCCGAGGTCGAGTGGGACCGCTACAACTTCGAGCTGCTCAACATTCCCGCCGACCACCCGGCGCGCGACATGTGGGACACCTTTCATCTCCAACAGCAGGCGCGGCCCGGCGACCTGCTGCTGCGCACCCACACCTCGCCGGTGCAGGCGCGCGTGATGGAGCAGGTGCGGCCACCGGTGCGCGTGATCGTGCCGGGCAAGGTCTATCGCTACGAAAACCGCGACGCCTCGCACGAGTCCGAGTTCATGCAGGTCGAGGGTCTGGCGGTAGACGAGCGCATCACCATGGCCGACTTGCGCGGCACGCTGACGCACTTCGTGCGCGCGATGTTCGGCCCGGACCGGGAACTGCGGATTCGCGCCAGCTATTTCCCCTTCACCGAGCCGAGCGCCGAGGCCGAGATGTCGTGCCACGCCTGTGACGGCAGCGGCTGCTCGGTCTGCGGCGGCAGCGGCTGGATCGAGATTCTGGGCGCGGGCATGGTGCACCCCAGGGTGCTGGCGAACGTGGGCTACGACCCCGAGGTGTACCAGGGTTTCGCCTTCGGCATGGGCGTGGAGCGGATCGCCATGCTGAAGTACGGCGTCACCGACATTCGCAGCTTCTACCGCAACGACCTGCGGTTTCTCAGGCAGTTCCACTAGCTCATGCGGGTGCCCTACGAGTGGTTGTGCGAGCTGTCGGGCGTCGGCGCGCCGGTTGACGAGGTGGCGCGGCGGCTCACCGACGCCGGGTTCGAAGTCGCCGAGATCCATCGCGCCGGTGAGCACTGGGACCGCGTGGTAGTGGGCGAGGTCGTGCGCATCGATCCGCATCCGAACGCGGACCGGCTCAATCTGCCGACGGTGACCACCGGAGAGACTGAAATCCAGGTTGTCTGCGGCGCGTGGAACTTCGCCGTGGGCGACAAGATCGCCTTCGCGCACGAGGGCGCGCGGCTGTGGGACGCCTATTCGGACGAGCCGCGGCTCAAGGAGCTCAAGCCGACCAAGATTCGCGGCGTCGTGTCACGCGGCATGTTGTGCTCGAACCGCGAGTTGGGGCTGAGCGACGACCACGAGGGCATCCTGATTCTGGAGCCCGACGCGCCGGTGGGGCGGCCGCTGACCGAGGTGCTCGGCGACGAGGTGATCGAATTCGAACTCAAGGCCAACCGCCCGGACGCCCTCTCGGTGCTGGGCATCGCGCGCGAGGCCGCCGCGCTCTTCGGCGCCGAGGTCCGATCGCCGATCCCCGACGCCCGGGCCAGCGACGGCGAGCCGTGGCCGTCGGTCGAGTTGCAGATCGACGACCCGGCGCTCTGCGCCCGCTATTCGGCGGCCTTCGTCCGCGACGTGCCGGTGGCCGAGTCGCCGGCCTGGCTGCGGAAGCGGCTGGAGCTGGCGAGCATGCGGCCGATCAACACGATCGTGGACGTGACGAACTACGTGATGCTGGAAACCGGGCAACCGCTGCACGCCTTCGACTGGGACACGGTCCGCGGGGGACTGATCGGCGTCCGCACGGCCAGGCCCGGCGAGCGCCTGGTGACGCTGGACGGCCAGGACCGTGAGTTGACCGCCGAGACGCTCTGCATCGTGGACGCGGAGGGCCCGGTGGCGCTGGCGGGCGTGATGGGCGGGCTGGCAACCGAGGTCACCGACGCCACGTCGACGGTGCTGTTGGAATCGGCGACCTTCGACCCCGTGAGCATTCGCCGCACGGCGCACCGGCTGGCGCTGCGCAGCGAGGCCTCGCGCCGGTTCGAAAAGGGCCTGCCGCCCGAGCTCACCGAGCCGGCGCTGCGACGCTGCGTGCAACTCATCGAGGCGATCGGCGCCGGGCGCGGCGAGTTCCTGTCGGGCGACGCCTATCCGGCGCCTAGCCAGCCCGAGCCGGTGTCGCTCCAATTCGACCGCATCGAGCGCCTGATGGGCCTGGCCTACGAACGCGCCGAGGTGCGGCGCGCCCTGGAGGCGCTGGCCTTTGCCGTCACTGAATCCGGCGACCTGTTGCACGTCCAACCGCCCTTCTGGCGCCGCGACGTGACGACGCCCGCCGACGTGGTGGAGGAGGTAGCGCGCCTGCTGGGCTACGACCGCATCCCGAACACGCTGCCAACCGGCGGCGTCACGGACGCGGTGCCGGGCGAGCTTGACCCGCGCGACGATGAGCTGCGGGACGCGATGGTGGGCCTGGGATTCAGCGAGTGCGTGACCTACGCGCTCACCAGCGAGGCCCGCCTGGCGCGTCTGGTGTCGCCCGAGCTGCTGGACGCCGATCCCGAAACGCCGTTGGGCGACCCCCAAACCTGGGAGACGGTTCGCCGTTCCGCGATGAACGACGCCGGGCGCGCGCTCAGCGACCGCCTGCTGCCGCTGCACCGAGCGCCGCTGGAGATCCGCAATCCGCTGTCTTCGGACGAGTCGACACTTCGGCTCACCGGCCTGGCGACGATGCTGGAGACGCTGCGCGCGAACCGCCGCCATACCGACCGCGATCTGCTGCTCTTCGAGTGCCAGCCAACGTTCCTGCCGCGCGAGGACGACCTGCCGGATGAGCCGATGCTGCTGACGGCGGTGATCGGTGAGCGCCTGAGCGCCGGGCGCTGGGACGAGACGGCGACCGTCGAGCTCCCGTTCGTCCGCGGCATCGTGGACGAGGTGCTGGTGCGATCGGGCGTCGACCTGTCCAGGGTCAGCCACGACGCGGTCCAGCATCCGACGTTCGCGGCGGACCAGGCGGTGGGAGTGACGCGATCCGGTCGGACGCTGGCCGCCTACGGCGCCATCAAGCCAGACGTGGCCGCCGCCTACGACCTGGACGAACGCGCCTGGGCGCTGCTGGTGGACGTCGGCGCGCTGCGGGAAGCCTCGGCCGGACCGCCGTCGTTCACGCCCTGGTCGGAGTACCCCGCCGCGCTGCGCGATCTGGCCGTCGTCGTCGACGAGGGCGTGGCTCAAGCCGAGGTGCTGGAGACGATTCAGCGCGCGGGTCGACCGCTGCTCGCGTCGGTGCGCATGTTCGACGAGTACCGCGGCGAGCAGATCGAACCCGGCAAGCGCAGCCTGGCCTACGCGCTCAGCTATGCGGCGCCCGACCGGACGCTCACGGACAAGCAAGCGGACAAGGCCCACAACCGCGTGGTCCGCGCCCTGCAGCACCGGCTGGGCGCAGAGCTTCGGGGCTGAGAGCCGCCCCTGCGACGGCGGATCGGGCTGAGCGTCCGGCGCTACAGG